>NZ_JBSPFA010000034.1:0-30102 GCF_053848885.1 Amedibacillus sp. YH-ame10 | reverse complement strand
TCCACCGATGAGTCATCCATGGAAACATGCTTCGTTTCAAAATTATTTACTAACGATGAAGCATCGCAATGACTGTACTAATGTTTAACTATTTTTGAGACATTTTCAAAAACGGTTGACAAGAAATAAATCATGTGTGAAAATGTAAAATAAAAAAATAATTTAGGAATTCTAGATACGTATTCGTATATACATATTGGAGGTGTGTTTATGCACAGAGGAAACGTGCTAAACAAGGAGAGGGAATATACCAGAATTATGTATTGTGTATCTTATATTGCTGGTTGTCATACCTTACTTACAGCGAAATCGTAAGGAGGGGACAATCGCTTTAAGAAAACCTGCATAGGCACAGAACTCTTCGTGATTTAGCACCTCTAAAACAAAAAGGGAATGAGTCGGACCTCATTCCCTTTCCTGTCCATAGACAGTCTTGTGATTTAGCAAATTCATTATAATATGTACTTATCTAAAACACAATATCATTTATAGTATAGTTTATGCAGAATGTAACATGCGTTCTACAACTGGAATTTGTGCTAATCTTAATCCACATATACATCCAAGAGCAGTACTGATAGAATCACTAATAACAAATGGAGCTGCGCCAATGGAAATAATTCCAATGATGTCTTTTTCAACTCCCATATAGAAGTTTAAAATTCCGTACATGTATGCACAACCAATGAAATAAACAATTAAAATACCAAATAGGCAAACTGGTAATAATTGATAAAAGCTTTGGATGTGAAAACGAGTACGTAATATAGATATTACACAAGCAGCAACTGGGAAGGATAATAAAAATCCAAAAGATGGCTGTAATACATAGGAAATACCACCACCGGAAGCAAATACAGGTAAGCCTAATAATCCCATAGTTAGGAATAAACCATAAGAAATAATAATATGTTTAGGACTTAGCAATACACCTGCTAGAATGAGAGAACATGTTTGTAAGGTTAGTGGAATCAAACCTACAGGGATCACAACTTTTGATGAAATTACAAATAATACGGTAAAAAATGCACATAAAGTCAACTCTTTTGTTTTCATTTTGAATACCTCTTTTCGTTATACGCTAAGTATCATAAACGTAACATACATATCTGTCAAGAAAAAGATTTGAACTTCAAACTATAGTGAAATATGTGAAACTTTGTGAAAATATAAATTTGAACTTCAAACTATTTACATTTGGAAATCTTCGTACTATAATACCGTTTGAATTTCAAAGTATTGAGGTTCTTGGTTTCAGATGAAATACATAAAATAGATCAAGGTAGAGTACTGAAAAACTACATCTAGTTTTGAATACTAAAATACTTGACATTGTTTACTAGTAATGATAAGCTAGTATTGTTATGGAAGATAACAGGAGGAACATTATGTTTGAAAAAGTAAAAGAAGTATTAGTTGAAGCAATTAACGTCGATGAAGATATGATTACGATGGAAGCAAACCTGAAAGATGATTTAGGAATTGATTCCTTAGCGGCTGTAGAATTATCATTAGAACTGGAAACAGAATTCGATGTCCGCATTGAAGACGAAGAATTAGCAAAACTAGTTACAGTTGCTGATATCGTTACATTATTAGAAAGCAAAGCGTAAGCTTCATAAGGGCCAAGACATCTTGGCTTTTTTAAAATCCTTGGGAGGAACAAACATGAATACTGAAAATATAAAAGACATCATCAAAGTTTTTGAAGATAGCAAACTTGCGAAAATGGAACTTGAAATTGATGATATGAAAATAAAAATGGAAAAGGCAGTTGGGAATGCCCCAGTACAGGAATATATGATTCCTGCACCACAACCAATGCCTAGTGTTGCACAAACTCCAGTGGAAAGTGCACCTGTGAAAGAAGAGAAGAGTGGGTATTGGGTGAAAGCTCCAATCGTAGGAACGTTCTACAATTCACGTGCACAAGGATCTGCTCCTTATATTGAAATTGGACAACACGTGAAAAAAGGAGATACACTTTGTATTATTGAAGCGATGAAAGTTATGAATGAAATTCATTCTCCAATGGATGGAATCATTCAAGAAATCTTAGTAACAAATGATGCGATGGTAGAATTTGACCAAGATTTAATTCGTATTGGTGAGGCACATGATTAAGCGATTATTGATTGCCAACCGTGGGGAAATCGCTGTACGTATCATTCGTACATGCAAAGAGATGGGAATTGAAACGGTTGCTGTTTATTCTACTGCAGATCATGAAAGCTTACATGTACAACTAGCAGATTATGCAGTTTGTATTGGTGGACCTAAATCAAATGATTCTTATTTAAATATGAAGAATATTTTAAGTGCGGCTTGTATGACTGGTTGTGATGCGATTCATCCAGGGTTTGGATTTTTGAGTGAGAATGCAAAGTTTGCTCGTCTTGTTATGCAATGTGGTCTAATTTTTATTGGACCTAATCCAGATGTAATTGATCAAATGGGAGATAAAAACAATGCTCGTCAGAAAATGATGGAAGCTAAGGTTCCTGTTATCCCTGGTTCTAAAGACATCTTACAAAGCGTTGAAGAAGCGAAGGATATGGCGGAGTCTATTGGGTTCCCTGTACTGATTAAAGCTAGCAACGGTGGCGGTGGACGCGGTATGCGTAGAGTAGACGCTATTGAAGAGTTAGAGAATGCATACCAAAGTGCAAAAGCGGAAGCAAAAGCAAACTTTGGTGATGATGCAGTATATATGGAAAAGTTCATTATTGAACCAAAGCATGTGGAAGTACAATTGTTGGCAGATAAGCATGGAAATGTGCTTCATTTATTTGAACGTGATTGTTCTTGTCAACGTAGAAATCAAAAATTATTAGAAGAAGCACCATGTCATATTTTACAAGATGAAATTCGACAACAATTGTTATCGGATGCTGTCAAAGCTTGTAAGAGTGTTGGTTATGATAGTGTAGGTACCATTGAGTTTTTATTAGATGCTCGTGGTCAATATTATTTTATGGAAATGAATACCCGTATTCAGGTAGAACATACCATATCAGAAGAAATTACAGGAATTGATTTAATCAAACAACAAATCCTTGTGGCACAAGGATCAAAACTATCTTTTACACAAGAAGATATTGTGAGTCGTGGACATGCGATTGAGTGTCGTATCAATGCAGAAAATATCAAATTGAATTTTGCACCTAGTCCTGGAGAAGTGAAATTTATCAATTTCCCAGGTGGAAGAAGAGTGCGTATTGAAAGTGCCGTATACAATGGCTATAAGATTCCTCCATATTATGATTCTATGATTGCGAAAGTAATCACGTACGCAGATACACGTTTGGAATGTATCAAACGTATGCGTGTTGCGTTAGAAGAATTATTAATTGAAGGCGTTGAAACAAATATCGAATTCCAATATTTATTACTCCATCATCCAACATTTGTCAGTGGCAAATACGACACTGGATTTATGGAAACCTTTATAAAGGAGCTGAAAGAGGATGGAACAATTATTTAATAACAGAAAGAGTCGTCTTGATCTTTTTAAGAAGCGTAGAGTCATTGAATTTAAGGCTCCTATTGAAACACCTGAGAACATTTTTCATAGTTGCCCTGGGTGTAAAGAAAGTGTCTTATTTGAAGATTTGATGCATGATTTATATGTATGTCCAAATTGTGGATTTCATATGAAAATAACGGCACATGAAAGAATTCGTCAAATTATTGATGTGAATACGTTTGTAGAATTGGATAAACGTATGGTTTTAAAAGAAGAATCTAATTTTCCAGGATATGAAGAAAAATTAGATAAATTACAAAAAAGTACTGGATTATATGATGCAGTTGTATGTGGTACAGGTAAAATTGGTGGTAAAAAAGTAGCACTTGCGATTATGGATTCTAACTTCTTTATGGGAAGTATGGGACAAATTGTAGGAGAAAAGATTACGCGTTGTATTGAATATGCGACAAAGAAAAGATTGCCTTTGATTATCTTTACAACCAGTGGTGGTGCACGTATGCAGGAGGGGATTTTATCTCTTGTACAAATGGCAAAGACCAGTGCAGCACTTGCGAAGCATAAAGAAGAAGGACTTCTTTATATATCCTATTTAACACATCCAACAACGGGTGGAGTTTCCGCAAGTTTTGCGATGTTAGGTGATTTGATTTTAGCAGAGCCTCAATGTTTAGTTGGGTTTGCGGGAAAACGTGTAATTGAATCTACGGTAAATGAAAAACTACCTGATAATTTTCAAACCGCAGAGTTTATGTTAGAAAAAGGCTTTATTGATAAGATAGTGGAACGTAAGGATTCTAAGGAAACCTTATGCAAATTGATTACCTTCCACGAAAGGAGGGCATCATGAGTTTAAAAGAAAAAGAAGCACGTATTGTAGAACTTGAACATGCCCTAACACAACTTAGTGATGAAGATGTGTATCAAAAAGAAGCAATCGTGAAACAAATAGAAGAAATAAAAAAAGAAGCATATGAAAATTTAGATGCTTGGGATATTGTGTATTTGGCTCGTCATCCAAAACGTCCTAAAGCAAGTGATTATATAGAAGCGTTATTTCCGGATTTTATTGAATTGCATGGAGACCGTGCATTTGGTGATGACGGAGCATGTCAAGGTGGACTGGCTAGTTTTCATGGGATTGCGGTAACGGTACTTGCTCAAAGTAAAGGGAAAACGTTAGAAGAGAATATGAAACGTAACTTCGGGATGTTGAATCCAGAAGGATATCGAAAAGCACTTCGTTTAGCAAAAGAAGCAGAACGTTTTCATCGTCCTATCATTACATTGGTAGATACTTCTGGGGCATATCCTGGAAAAGGTGCAGAAGAGCGTGGGCAGGCAGAAGCAATTGCCCAATGTCTTGAAGTGTTCTCCAACCTAAAAACACCTGTGATAGCAGTTGTGTTGAGTGAAGGAGGATCTGGAGGTGCTCTTGCATTCTCTGTTGCGGATAAAATCTTTATGTTAGAAAATGCTGTGTATTCAATTTTATCTCCAGAAGGCTTTGCGAGTATCTTATGGAAAGATGGAAGTCGTGCAGCTGAAGCAGCGGCAGTTATGGAACTTACTGCAGCAGATTTAAAACGTAAAGGGATTATCGATGAAATCATTCATGAACCTGTTGGAGGTGCACATGTTTGTTTAGAATATGTCATTGAACAGATGGATGAATTGTTATGGACAACGTTACAAGACTTAAATAAGAAAAAGGATAAAACATTATTAAGTGAACGATATGAGAAATTCAGAAAGATGGGGACATCTTATGAAATCTTGTAAAATAAAAGGATTTGGTTATGCGAAAGCAAATCGTAAAGTAACCAATGATGAACTATCTACCTACGTGGATACCAATCATGAATGGATTGAAAGTAGAACGGGAATTTGTTCTCGTTATGTGTCGGAAGAAGAAAATACAAGTGATTTAGGTACTCGTGCAGCAATCATGGCTTTGGAAAATTCAGGTGTTGATCGTAGCGAAGTGGATCTAATTATTTGTGCAACTTTTACTCCAGACTATACAACGCCTAGTGCAGCTTGTCTAATTCAAGAAAAGCTAGGGATGAATGAGCAACGTGTGATGGCATTTGATATCAATGCGGCTTGTTCTGGATTTCTTTATGCCTTAGAAGTAGGTCATTCTTTGATTGCCACAGGGCAGTCTAAGTGTGCATTGATTCTTGGGGCTGAAGTCATTAGTAAGCAATTAAATTGGAATGATCGTGGAACTTGTATCATCTTTGCGGATGGTGCAGGAGCTGCAGTATTACGCGAAGAAGATACGGATTGTCGTATGCTACACTTTGCGAGCAGTATGGGAGATAAGGAAGGTGTTATTCATAGCAGTGCACCGTTACCTAGACCATTATTTAGTGAACAACCATATGATCCTTCTTATGTACACATGGAAGGAAATGCAACCTTCCGCTTTGCGGTTAAGGCGATGCAAGAAAGTATGGAAGATGTGATGCAACAAGCTGGTGTTACTATGGATGATATCGATTGGGTAGTACCACATCAAGCGAATAAAAGAATTATTACCAATGTATGTAAACGAATGGACATTGATATGGAAAAGGTATACATCAATATCAATGAATATGGAAATACATCCGCTGCTAGTATTCCTTTAGCACTTGGTGAAATGAGTGAAAAAGGATTGCTTAAAGAAGGAATGAAAATCGTTCTAAGTGGTTTTGGTGCAGGATTTACTTGGGCTGGAGCCTATATAGAACTATAAGGAGACGTAAATTATGTTAATCAATGAAATTTTAGGAATTAAATATCCAATATTCCAGGGAGCGATGGCAAATATCGCTACGCCTGAGTTTGCAGCATGTGTATCAAATTGTGGTGGTCTTGGAATTATTGCGACTGGTGCAATGGATGAACATCAAACAAGAGATGCCATCCGTCTTTGTAAGACATTGACAGATAAACCTTTTGGAGTAAATGTTATGATGATGAATCCACATACGGAAGAAATCATGAAGGTCATCGTTGATGAAAAAGTTGCAGTAGTAACGACGGGTGCAGGTAATCCTGGACCTTACATTCCTGCATTAAAGGAAAGTGGATGTAAAGTATTCCCAGTGGTAGCTAGTGTTGCTTTGGCTCGTCGTTTAGAACGTGCTGGAGTTGATGGAATCATTGCGGAAGGTGGAGAATCTGGTGGACACGTTGGGGAAACTACAACAATGTCTCTAGTTCCTCAAGTTATTGAGGCTGTTAACATTCCTGTAATCGCAGCTGGTGGTATCGCAAGTGGTGCGCAATTAAATGCGGCATTAAGCTTAGGTGCAATTGGTGTACAAGTAGGGACATGTTTATTAGTATCAACAGAATGTCCAATTCATGAAAACTATAAGAATGCTGTTATTAAGGCAAAAGATATGGATAGTGTAGTAACTGGAAGAAGTGCTGGTGCTCCTGTACGTATTCTAAAAAATCAAATGTCTATCCAATACTTAAAACTAGAACAAGAAAATGCACCACGTGATGAGATGGAAAAATTAACACTTGGTGGACTTCGTCGTGCAGTTTTTGACGGCGATATGAAAAACGGTTCTGTTATGATTGGTCAAGTAGCTGGTATGTGTAGAGAAGTTCGTCCAATGCAAGATATTTTAGATAATTTAATCAAAGAATCTCAAGAAGAAATCGTTTTTCTACAAAATAAAATCAAGGAACTTGTATATGAGAACTAAGATTTCACTAGGAACGAAAATATTAGAGAAACCAATTATACAAGGTGGTATGGGAGTTGGTGTATCTCTATCAGGTCTTGCAGGTGCGGTTATGAAAGAGGGGGCCATGGGAGTCATATCTGCGGCTCATCCAGGCTATCGTCGTGATGATTTTTGGGAAGATAGTGCCAGTGCAAACTGTGCAGCAATAAAAGAAGAAATTCGCAAAGCAAAAGAACTATCTAATGGATCTGGTCTTTGTGGCGTAAATGTTATGGTTGCCTCTCATCATTATGAAGCATATGTAAAAGCTTCTATTGAAGGTGGCGCAGATGCGATTATTTCAGGAGCAGGAATGCCTATGGATTTACCCTCTATCGAAGGTAGTGAGAAGGTATTACTTGCGCCAATTATATCAAGTGCAAGAGCCGCTCGTTTAATTTTAAAGAGCTGGGATCGCCATTATCATCGTTGTCCTGATTTTATTGTTATTGAAGGCAGTGAAGCAGGGGGACATTTAGGATTTAAAAAAGATGATTTGATCAATGGAAATTGCCAAACATTAGATGAAATCCTTCCTGAAGTGCTTGAGGAAGTGAAGCCATATAGTGAATCCTATGGAAAAGATATTCCTGTGTTTGTAGCAGGGGGTATTTATACGAAAGAAGACATCGAACATTATCAGGCATTAGGAGCTGCGGGTGTACAAATGGCTACACGTTTTATCGCAACCTATGAATGTGATGCAGATGAAGCATTTAAACAAAAGATTATTCAAGCAAAGAAAGAAGATATTCAACTGGTAAAAAGTCCAGCAGGACTTCCAGGACGTGCTATATTAACGGATTTCATGAAGAAGAGTGAAGTTGCTCGTATTCCTTCCTCTCATTGTATTTTATGTATGAAACCATGTGTTCCATCGACCACACCATATTGTATTAGTGAAGCATTGATTCATTCCGTACAAGGGGATGTGGAGAATGGGCTTGTCTTTGCAGGTAGCAATGCGTATCGTATTGATCGTATGATGAGTGTTCATGATTTAATTGAAGAATTGACGAAGTAGGAGGAAGTATATGAAAACAGCATTTTTATTCTCTGGACAGGGTGCACAATACCCAGGTATGGGAAAAGAATTATATGAAAATTATGCATCAGCAAAAGCAGTGTTCGATAGCATAAACGTAGATTTTGATTTGAAAAACCTTTGTTTTGAAGGTGAAGGTGATGTTTTAAACGATACACAATATACCCAAGCATGTATCTTTGCGGTAAGTATGGCAGCTGCACAAGTGTTGAAAGAACAAGGCATCGAAGCAGATGTAGCGGCAGGATTAAGTCTTGGAGAATATGGAGCTCTAAGTTATGGAGGCGTATTCTCAATTGAAGAGGGTGCACAAATCTTAAGAGAACGTGGGAAATTGATGGCCAATGCTTTACCAGCTGGAACAAGTGCAATGAGTGCTGTTCTTATGTTGGATAAAGATTCCATCCTTCAAGCATGTGCTTCTGTAAAAGAAATCGGTATATGTGAGATTGCGAACTATAACTGTCCTGGACAAATTGTTATTACAGGAGAAAAAGCCGCCGTTGAAGCATGTGGTAAAAAGTGTGAAGAATTAGGCGCAAGACGTGTGATTCCTTTACAAGTTTCTGGAGCTTTCCATTGTTCCTTGTTGAACGAAGCAGGAAAACAACTTCATGATGTTTTGTCAAAATATGAATTAAAGAAAGCAAGCATTCCTGTATACAATAATATCTCTGGAAAAGTAGAAAATGGACCATTGATTGATGTATTAGCAAAACAAATTTGTAGTTCCGTTATGTTGGAAGATACAATTATGAATATGTTAGCGGATGGGGTAGATACCTTTATCGAAGTAGGACCAGGAAAAGCCGTAAGTGGATTTGTAAAGAAATGTGCAAAGGGTGTAGATGTCAAAATCTTGCACGTAGAAGATATCGCAAGTTTAAACGAATGTGTGGATGCACTGAAAGGATAGAACAAATGGAACGTAAAACAGCATTTATCAGTGGAGCTAGCCGAGGAATCGGAGAAGCAATCGCCATTGTCTTATCAAAAGAATATAATGTCGTGATCAATTACGCAAGCAGTGAAGCTGGCGCAAAGGAAGTTCTTTCAAAACTAGATCCTGAAGGAAATCACAAGATGATAAAGTGTGATGTATCCAACAGTGATGAAGTGAAAACAATGATGGAAGAAATTCAAAAAGAATATGGTAGCATTGATGTTGTCGTAAACAATGCAGGTATTACCAAAGATAACTTATTGTTACGTATGAGTGAAGAAGAATTTGATGATGTTATCCGTATCAACCTAAAAGGTACGTACAATTGTATTCGTCATGTAGCTCGTATTATGATGAAACAACGTAGTGGAAAAATTGTGAATATGGCAAGTGTTGTTGGGTTATGTGGCAACATGGGGCAAGTAAACTATGCAGCAAGTAAAGGTGGCGTTATTGCGATGACAAAATCAGTTGCGAAAGAGTTGGCTCCTCGCGGTATTAATGTAAATGCCGTAGCACCTGGATTTATTCAGACGGCTATGACTGATAAATTAAGTGAAGAAGTACAGGCTGCAGCAAAGAGTACCATTCCAATGAATGCTTTTGGAACAGTAGAAGATGTAGCAAATGTAGTGAAGTTCTTGTGCAGTGATGATGCAAAATACATCACAGGACAAACAATAGCCGTTGATGGCGGGATGGTGATGTAGGATGAAAAGAAGAGTCGTTATTACTGGTATGGGTGTTGTTTCCCCAATTGGAAACAATGTTGAAGAAGTATGGACAAGTCTACAAAACAATAGCTGTGGAATTGGACCTATTACGCATTTTGATACGACAGACTTCCGTGCAAAACTTGCAGGTGAAGTGAAAGATTTAGATATGGAACAATACTTTACAAAACGTGATTTAAAATTTAATGATCGTTTTACGCAATTTGCGCGTATTGCGGGAAAACAAGCATATGAAGATAGTGGATTAGTGGATGCTAGTTTTGATCGCAATCGTTTTGGTATTATCATTGGTTCTGGTATTGGTGGTATCTCTACAATTGAAGGTGCTAGTACAACGTTAAATGAACGTGGAGCAAGTCGTGTATCTCCATTCTTTATACCGATGGCGTTGATCAATTTAGCACCAGGAAGTGTAGCCATTGATTGTGAAGCACATGGAAATGTTTCTAGTGTTGTAACGGCTTGTGCGGCTGCGACAAATGCAATTGGAGAAGCTTTCCATAGAATTCGTGATGGATATGAAGATATCATTGCGGCAGGTGGAAGTGAAGCAGCAATTACGCCTGTAGCAATTGCTGGATTTGCCTCTATGCGTGCCCTTCATGAAGGAGCAAATCCAAATCGTGCATCCATTCCATTTGATGCAAATCGTTCAGGATTTGTAATGGGAGAAGGTGCTGGTATCCTTATGTTAGAGGAACTGGAACATGCCTTAGCTCGTAAAGCACATATCTATGGTGAAGTTGTTGGTTATAGTTCTACTTGTGATGCGAATCATATCACTGCGCCATTAGCGGATGGAAGTAGTGCAGCGCGTGCAATGAAAGAAGCAATCTTTGATGCGGGTCTTACAACATCAGATATTGATTATATCAATGCGCATGGAACAAGTACTCCATTAAATGATGCAAGTGAAACACTGGCGGTAAAAGTAGCCTTTGGTGAAGATGCAATGAAACCATATATTTCTTCAACAAAATCCATGAGCGGACATTTACTAGGGGCAAGTGGTGCACTTGAAGCTATCATTTCGACGCTATCTGTAAAGAATGGTTATGTACCAGCTTCTATTCATTATGAAGTTGCGGATGAAGCATGTGATTTAAACCTTGTTGTAAATAAAGGTATCTCAAAAGATATCAAAACTGCAATGTCAAACTCTCTTGGATTTGGTGGTCATAATGCGTCCATCATTATCAAGAAATGGGAGGATTAAACTATGATATACAATAGTAACGATATTCAAAAAATCATTCCTCACCGTTATCCTTTCTTATTGGTGGATCGTATTGAATCCATTGAAGGAAATGTAGTGGTTGGGACAAAATGCATCAGCGCAAATGAAATGCAATTTTTAGGTCATTTTCCTGAAAAACATATTATGCCAGGGGTATTGATGTTAGAGGCAATGGCACAAACCGTTGCGGTTATGTTGTTATCGAAAGAGGAAAACAAAGGAAAGATTGGATTATTTGCTGGAATCAATAAAGCACGTTTTAAACGTCAAGTGATTCCTGGAGATGTATTACGTATGGAATGTGAAATCACCAATGAGCGTATGGGAATTGCCTTTGTAAAGGCGGTCGCAAGCGTGGAAGGTGAAGTTGCAGTACAAGCGGAATTGATGTTTGCTATCGATGAAGCATAAGTTCCATATCCTTAAGTTTTCTACTTTGCCATCAACCAATGATTATGCAAAGGCAAACATGCATACTCTACAGGATAAAGATGTGATTTTATGCAATCAGCAAACAAAGGGAAGAGGTCGCTTTGATCGCATTTGGGAAAGTGGAAAAGATTTAACATTTACGATGGTATCACATAGCGCGGCGAGTCATTCACTCATCGCGCCATGTGCACTTATTGAGGCATTGAAACAATTTCAAATTCACGCATCTATTAAATGGCCTAACGATATCCTTGTGGAAGGAAAAAAAGTCTGTGGTATTCTAATAGAGAACGTATTTATTGGAAATGAACTTGCAGGAGAAGTCATTGGTATTGGTGTTAACTTAAGTCCAATTCCAGAACAACTTCAAGAAAAAGCAACGTATCTCAACTTAAATAAGGATATCCTTTTAGATGAAATCCTTTTTCAATATGAAAGATTATCTGCCTTATCAACTAAAAATATACTAACAATATATCGCAAAGCGAACTATCTACAGGGTAGAAAAATACTACTAAATGATGTATTATGGTACGTAGAAGATATTAGTGAAGAAGGATATTTGATACTTACCAATCAGGAAACAACTAAAGTGTTGAAGAGCGAAGAGGTAAGTCTTTCACATGTATATTAGGGAGAATACCATATGATGATTGGAATTGGGTGCGATATTGTAGAAATCAAACGAATTGCGAAGGCAATGGAAAAAGAAGGGTTCTTGCACATATTAACAAGTAATGAACTTGCACTTTTTCAACACTATAAAGGAAGTAGACGCGCGGAATGGTTAGCGGGGCGTTTCGCTGCGAAAGAAGCGATTTACAAAGCGATTCATAAAGAATATCCCTGTGTGATTTCAGATATTGAAATCCTATGTGATGAAGATGGAGCACCTGTTTGTACCTTTACAAACTGTGATGTTTCCATAAGCATTGCTCATGAACACGAGTATGCAATCGCATATGCAGTAGCGATATCAAAGGAGTAGATAAAATGTATTTGTTACGATGTTTAAAACTAATTTGGATTGTTCCAGGTGCTTGGATTGGCTCTATTTTGATACGAAAGAAGCCAATGGATGAGCGTTATGCATATCTAGCACGTTGGGCAAAACGTTTGATGGATGCCTTTAAAATACAAGTTCAAATTCATCAAGAGGAAGAACTTCCAAGTGAAGGCCCTATTCTTTTTGTGGGAAATCACCAGAGTGAATTTGATATGTTGATTCAAATGTGTGCAATTAAACGTCCCTTCACCTTTATTTCTAAAGTAGAGAATGAAAAAACTCCCTTTGTCGGAAGTTGGTCAAAGACATTAGATGTACTCTTTTTTGATCGTAATGATCGCTCTAGTGGTATTCATATGCTAAGAGAAGCATCCCGTAGATTAAAGGATCATAAAGATTTGCTTATCTATCCAGAAGGTACAAGATCAAAAGGAAATCAAATGCACGAGATGCAAGCGGGAAGTTTACAACCTGCATTTATGTCCAAAGCATATATCGTACCAGTTGTATTGGAAAACTCTTACCGATATATAGATATCGCAAAGCGAAAAGGAACATTCCATATTCATATACTACGTCCTATTCCATTTGAGGAATACAAACCTTTAAAAGCAGAAGGATTAATTTCAAAATTACAAAAGGAAATGCAAGATGTATTAAATTGTAGTAGACCTAGTAAAATAAAGTAAGGACTTTTATAAGAAGGATAGAAAAAATCTATCTTTTTTTATTGCAAAGAGGAAAAGAACATATTCAAAATCATAGTAAAACAAGAGGGTATTTCTGTGGCAGAAGTCCGTGAACAAATGGAACTTTCTATAGAGGAAGCATACAAAACAGACGTCCCCAAAGCACAAAAAGAGTTTAAAAAGTTATTTGGAAATAAGAAACCGACACCAGAAGAATTTATTAATAAATCGTCTGAAAAGTTGATAAAGGAAAAACTGACAGGTATAAAATAACATTGAAATGACAAGGGAATTATTGAATTGTATTCACTCTTTACCGAAAGAAGCACTACCTGCTTGTATATGGACGTGTAAAAATCCAAACAATGTATATTCAATGGTAGATATTGCCCCTATCCAAATGAAAAATCCATAAACTCAAAAAGATTGCTTAGGTAGGAAAGATTATTTGTTTTTGTTTCTGGTAGTCTTTAAAAAACAGCATGATGAAAAAGTATTACAAGAGTGCTGTACTGTGAAAAAAGTCCTGCTCCATCAATATGATGATTAGCAGGACTTTTTTATTTTTTAAGATCTTTGTTTTTTCGACGTATCAAAGCTTTTACTTGATGTTCCTTCAGTCCTAACTTCTCTATTACCTCATGGATAGAATAAAATCCTGTACGCCATTTTTGATATAGATACTCAAAATTCTCTGGATATGGCTGTCTTGGTCTGCCTAAATGCTTGCCTTGTGCCTTGGCGAGTGCGATACCCTCTGCCTGTCGCTGACGGATATATTCACGTTCCGTCTGTGCCACATAAGATAAAAGCTGTAAGACGATATCAGAAATCAGTGTACCAATTAAATCTTTATTTACCCTAGTGTCTAGAATTGGCATATCGATAATCACAATATCTGCTTTTACTTCTTTGACGATGTAACGCCATTCGCTCTGTATTTCCTCATAGTTACGCCCTAGTCGGTCAATGGACTTTACAACCAGAATATCGCCTTCTTTTAATTTCTTCCGTAATCTTTGATAACTCGGTCGGTTGAAATCCTTACCAGAAACCTTATCCGTATAGATTTGACGCTTTATAATCCCCCACTTAATTAACTCCTGCTCTTGACGTTCCACGTTCTGGTCGATGCTGGAAACTCTCATATAGCCATACTGTTTGTTCAAAATAAAAAATCCTCCTGTCATATGAAATGTGAACAGAAGAATTATCTAATACCATAAATTGGAAATCTATAGGTAAATTATGGTAAAAAGGTATACCTTGTAACATACATAAGAGCATACTTCTTACCACTTTACATTTTACATGATTTTCCATCATAAATCAATCACAATCTAAATCTGTGTAGGCTTTAAACATCGAAAAATACGCATAGTTACAAGGTATACCTTTATGTATGCCATTGTTAGGCATAAAAGACACACGGAGAAATGAAAGGGGTGTAAAAAGATTACAATAATCAGAATCAAAAAGTATAAAAATAAAAGGAGGAAATTAAGAAATGAAAGGAATTAAAAAGAAAGTTTGTAAAATATTACTGTCATTAACAATGGGGTTTGCGATGGTCTTAACTATTATACCAACAACTGTATTTGCGGCTACATATCCAGAACCAGATATTGCTGTAAACTTTGTAGATAGCGATACAATAGAAATATTCGCAGAACGCTCTACCACTGTTAAAGTTGTATTTGATAAAAGTTATAAAAATATATATACTACGGATTTACCATTTGGAGGAACATCATTTGATGAACGTGGAGTGGATTATGTAATTATAACTTTCTCCCCTACATTACCTGATCTTGGAACCCAAAAAGCACGTATAGCTTTAAGTCCCTCCAATACAGAAACTAATTTCATTAATTTGAATATTAAAGTTATTAAGTTTAAGACTGACAAAGAAAAAGTCGATGAAGCTAAACCGTTGGCGGAATCTGCTATCGCTGCAATCATAGCAACGAACAGTACAACAGCAGGAAATATCCTTGACGCTGTAACTACTGCTATTTCTCCTGTTGATGGTGTAACTGCTTCTTGGAAATCTGCACCAACAGTTACACTTGCAACTAAAGATAATGCAGGTTCTATTACAGGAACTATCGTATTGACTTGTGGTAGTGAAACTGTGGAAGTAGAAGTGAATAAAACAATCGCACAACTTCCTATAACAGATAAAGACAAAGTGGACGAAGCTAAATCATTAGCTCAATCCGCTATTACAGCAATTATAGCAACGAACAGTACAACTGCAGGAAATATCCTTGACGCTGTAACTACTGCTATTTCTCCTGTTGATGGTGTAACTGCTTCTTGGAAATCTGCACCAACAGTTACACTTGCAACTAAAGATAATGCAGGTTCTATTACAGGAACTATCGTATTGACCTCTGGAAGTGAAACTGTAGAAGTTACAGTTAATAAGCTAATCGAAAAACTTCCTGCACCTACACCAGACAGACCAACAATCACGGTTGGCAATAGTGGGTCTAATCATCAAATAAACAATGGTAAAGATATGACGTTTACTTGCTCTGGAAAACTAGAAGATTTAACAGGTGTCTATGTTGATGGTAAATTAGTAGATGAAAGCAATTATACTTTACTATCTGGAAGCACAATTTTAACATTAAAAGCAAGTTACTTAGATACCCTATCTACTGGAAAACATACTTTAAAATTCCAATATAAAGATAATGTATCAGCAGAAACAGATTTCACAATCATTGCAAAATCTGGTGTAACACCACCGAAACCAAGCTCACCACAAACAGGTGATACATCAAATACTATGCTTTATTTTGGTTTGATTATTCTTTCTGGATGTATAGCTGGATTTGGCTTCAAGAAGAAAAAAATTTTAATCAAATAAAATAAATGAAATGACACAGTATAGAATACGCAAGGAAACAATCTTTTGACCGCGTAAAGCAGGCAAAAGAATATTATTAAAGATTAGTAACAACACAATGACAAACGACCAATTTGCAAAGCATTACTGCACTTTGGTCGTTTTCTGTTTTAGCATTAAAGATACAAGGGGGCTAGGAAGTTCAATACGATTAGTGGGTGTACTTCCGACATTGGATAATGAAACATACAATGTCGGGAAGTCCGTTTTTAAAACTATATGTATCAAGAATGAGGCAACACCATAGTGGTGATGTAACGACCAAATATGAACCTATTTTATGTAGGTTTGCATTTGGTCTTTTTTGCATTTATAAAGATTTTTAACTTTTTTTGAAAATAGTGCAATAAACGCCACCTCTCAAGTTAGATACGGAGTGGAAAGGGGGGGCATATGAAAACAATCTCATTTTGAACAGACTATTGAACATCAATTCGATAGTTTGACAAAAAAAATAATAAACGCTGTTGTAAAGGT
Source organism: Amedibacillus sp. YH-ame10 (assembly GCF_053848885.1). Taxonomy (NCBI): domain Bacteria; kingdom Bacillati; phylum Bacillota; class Erysipelotrichia; order Erysipelotrichales; family Erysipelotrichaceae; genus Amedibacillus; species Amedibacillus sp. YH-ame10. Next base: position 13,404 of record NZ_JBSPFA010000034.1, on the reverse strand, counting down.
TTATCACAGAGATATGAAATCACGCAAACGCTTTGAAACTCCCTTTTGTGATTTTCTGATCTCTAAACATAGTTACTAGGCTTTATTGATGAATATGTGTGCGAATATAGCGTTTGATGTTTTGGGTGAGGTAAATCCAGGTGGCTGACGATAAGCAGGTAAACGCTTTAAAAAGCCTACCAGAAAAGATGTTGGATTTATTATGATGTTTTACTTCATAGATATGTTAGACACGGAAATTGCAGAAGTATTAGAACTTAACTGCTCTACTGTGTATCGACACAGGATAAGTATATTGGAAAAGATTAAAAAAATTGTGGAGGAATAAATATGGGGAGATACAGCATGATGCCCTTTTCTGCTATTGTTGCTTCGTCAGACGGTGATGAAAAGGAAATACATACTACTACGGCTACATATCAAAGTTGCGCCTACGTTCATTATATGACAAATACGGTAATATCTATATGGTAGTTGATACTGAATTAAAAAGCGGAATACAATCAGCACACATGCATATCATTTTAAACTTTAAAATTGCCATAGCGTAACGGAAGAAATCCCCTTTTCCAGTTCTGCTTACCACTCCATGAAAGTCCATTAGTTTGTAGTGGATTTACATGGATTGATAAACAGTTATTTATATATGTTCTTTGAAAACTAAATAAAGCAGATAGATACGTTTGATAGGTAATGGGCCTGCGGACAGACACGACATAATCTTTCATAACAGAAAATGAGCGATTTTGTATGAGCAATACTGATGTGCCTGTCTGTGAAAGATACACGCTTGCAATAGAAGAAACATAAAATATTTTCGTATAGGTGAAAAGAAATTGCGAAAATCGCAGAGAAAAATAAGAACTCGAACTGGGGCATTTTCGATGGCAATCGAATACAGATTAAGCGAAAGCAGTTTTTAGCCTGCTTTATAGTATAGGTATCATATCAGGGTTTTTCTATTTGAGAGGAGCAAGAAAATGTCAGAGAAAAGATGGACAATACGCATCCAAGTAAATAAATACATTTGATAAATTGTAATTTGCTTACGTATGGAAGTTAGTTGTAACGGATAAGACATCTGCTGGGAAGTGTTATGATATTGCTTTGAGAGATAGAATCAAGGAATTAGATAAAGACCTCATGTATAGTATTGACACAATCTGTAAGAGAATGATTGTTTGCCAACTTATGAAAAGATAATCTAAAATTACTATATTATTCTATCAAATAAGGAAAAAATAGGTTATTAGAGCATAAAATAGTAATTTAATTCCTACAAAAGTTTGAAGAATTACTATTTTTTTAAAAAAAATGTTATAATAAAGGAAATAAATAAGCTGGAATGGGGGTACTCCATAATTTTGAATGTGAGGCGATAGTATGGAGCACAAAATAAATCAATTTTTAGTAGATTCTACACTGATTTTTGAATCTTTATCGAGTAATAGTGATGACTATATCTATATTTGGGACTATCAGAATGGGAATTACATTACATCCGATAATTTAGCACAAGACTTTACGATAGCTTCGCAAGGAGCTGATTTTGTTGATGTTTGGCAAGCGTTTGTACATGAACAAGATTTAAGACGCGTTAGAAAATCTATCCAACTAGCAGTGGAACAGCATAAGAAGAAGATTGTTCTTGAGTATCAAGTGACCAATGCAAAAGGTGAGCACTTATGGTTGAGCGATAAAGCTACGATTCGTTACAATGATACTACAGGAATACCTGAGATTATCATCGGAGTTATGCATAATCTTTTGTATGATGGAACAGTGGATTTTGTTACGGGTTTGTTGATGCATGCAAAATGTAAAGAGATTTTTGATGTGTTAAAGAGAAACCGCTTAGTCAAAGAAGTTTGTGCGATGTTAATTGGTATTGATGAATTTGCAAGTATCAATACGTTACATGACCATAATTTTGGTGACTTAGTATTACGAAAGTCAGCACAAGATTTTTTGAATCTTCTGTATGATGGATGTACCATGTATCGATATGATGGAGATCAATTGTTAATAGTGTCTGATAAATGTAGCAAAAAAGAATTGATGGAGTTATATGAACGATTAAAAGCATATACTGCAAGATCTCATCGTATTGATGGAGTATCTTATCGTTTTAGTATTTCTGCTGGTATTGCCAGCTATCCTCAAGACGCTACAGATTGGGTGAGCTTAGAAAAAGCAGTTTCCATTGCGTTAAAGAATGCAAAACAAACGGGTAAAAATCAATGTTCTGAATTTTCAAGTGAAGTATTTGAAGAAGCATTATATGAACAAAGTTTAACACGATATTTAGCAGATAGTGTGGAACATGAATTTATGAATTTTCATGTGGTATATCAACCTGTTTGTCACACGCGAAGCTTAAAAATTAAAGGTGCAGAAATTCTTTTACGATATAAAACACCAAATGGAGAAGCAGTATTCCCAGATAGCTTTATACCTCTGTTAGAACAATCCAGACTAATTATTCCTGTAGGATTGTGGGTTTTGGAACAAGCGATTCGCACAACTAAGAAATGGTTGGAGTACATTGATGATTTTGTAATGAATGTGAATGTATCCTATATTCAATTTCGAGAAGCTTCTTTTTGTGATCATCTTGAGCGTTTGTTAAAAGAATATGACTTAGATGCATCTCATATCACTTTGGAATTAACTGAGAGTTATTTTATAAGTGATGCAGATCGAATTTCTGCTTCGATGAGACGACTTCGCAAACTGCATGTAAAAATAGCGATGGATGATTTTGGGACAGGGTACTCTTCTTTAGCTAGACTTGCTGAGTTCAATGTTGATATAGTAAAAATAGATCGCTCGTTTGTGCAATCTTTACATAAGAGTAAATATAATCACGACTTCGTAGATTCTGTGGTTCGTCTTTGTCATAATGTTGGGATGAAGGTTTGTGTAGAGGGTGTAGAAACTAAGGATGAACAAGAAATCATCTATGTTTTAAATGCAGATTTTGTACAAGGATATTATGTATCAAGGCCAATCTTAGAGGATGATTTCTTTGAATCTTTTATTAGCAATCCTCATGCAAATGAGTCCCTTGTAGTAATTCCTAATACACAATTACAACGCGATCAGCTCGTTAGTGATAATGATGTATTAACTGCGATGTTAGATGCGACACCATTAGGTCTAAATTTTTGGAATCGAGATTTGGAAATTATTGCTTGTAATAATGAAATTATAAGTTTATTCAATGCAGAAGATTTAAAAGATGTACAAAGTAATTTTGATGAATTTTCACCAGAGTATCAACCTGATGGAACTTTGAGTAGAGAGAAAGCAAAAGAGATTATAGATGATGCTTTCAATGGGAAAGAAGTTCATACCTATTGGGAACATTGCAATCGTCAAAAAGAGTTCATACCGGCAGAAGTTTCAGCGGTTCGCATTCCTTATATGGATGATTATATTGTCGCAAGTTATACTCGAGATATGCGTTCACAACGCAATATGGAAGAAAAAATCGAACAATTTAATGCACGATTTAAAGCAATTCTAGATTCCAATCCTTTATGCTTGAATTTATGGAATAGAAATTTCCAGAATATCATGTGTAATACAGCTGCAGTGGAACTCTTTGGATTAAAAAATCAAAATGAATATTTGGAATGTTTCTTTGAACTCTCTCCACAATATCAACCTGATGGTTCTGTTAGTAGTGAATTAGCTGTGAAATATATTACGGAAGCATTTGAAACGGGATATTGTAAATTTGAATGGATGCACTGCACACTCGATGGAAAAGAAATTCCAGCAGAAATTACCTTGGTAAAAATCGAAGGTCTGGATGAATTTGGTAATGAATTAGTCGCAGGGTATACACGTGATTTGCGTGAACAAATAATGATGGAAGAAAAAATAGAGAAATTTAATACTCGATTAGAAGCGATTCTTGATTCTAGTCCATTATGTTTAAATCTGTGGAATCGCAAATTTGAAAATATTATGTGTAATAAAGCGGCAGTTAGTCTATTTAATTTACGTAAACCACAGGAGTATTTAGATCGTTTCTTTGAACTTTCTCCAGAATACCAACCTGATGGAACCCTCAGTAGTGAAAAATCTTCAATTTATATTAATAAAGCATTCAAAGATGGATTTCAACAGTTCAACTGGATGCATTGTGATTTAAATGGAAATCAAATTCCTGCGGAGATTACGTTGGTTAGAATTGAAGGTTTGGATGAAGATGGAGGCGACTTAGTTGCGGGATACACACGTGATTTACGCACACAACTAGAAGCGCAAAAACTACAAAATATGGTCAGTGTTCGAATGAGAGCAGTTTTAGACTCTTCTCCGATTGCTTGTATCTTGTGGTCAAGTGATTTCAAAATCATTGACTGTAATCAAGTGATGCTTCATATGTTGGGCGTAAAGAGTCCGAAGGAACTAAGTGCTGATTTTGATGTATTCATGCCAAAAACGCAACCTGATGGATCCAATAGTATTGAAAAGAAGAGTGCTTTTTTCAAAGAAATCATGCAAAAGCATACGATATCTTTTGAATGGGTATACATAGATAAAGAAAAACAGGAAGTTCCATGTGAAGTTACAATTGTAAGGATTTCACTAGAAGATGAAGATATTTTAGTTTCTTATAGCCGTGATTTACGTGAATTACATCGTACATTAGAATTAAATGAACGATTATCACAAATGGCATATTACGATTTATTAACTGGTGTCACTTCACGTGCAAGATTTATGGAACGCTTATCCTCCGTTTTCACAAATGCAAAAAATGATAAAGATTTCGCAATTATTTTCTTTGATATCGACTACTTTAAAACTATTAATGATACGTATGGACATGTTACTGGAGATTTAGTATTAAAACGTGTTGTTAAAATGATTGAGAAAATGATTCCTAATGATGCGGTGATTGGGCGTTATGGTGGAGATGAATTTATCATCTTATTAGAACGAATAAGTGAAGAGCATTTAACATTGTTCATGACTCGTATTGTAAAAAACATTTCTCAAATGACCTTTCTTTATGAGGGGGTTGAATTCTCTACATCAATTAGTATGGGAGGAACCTTCAACAGACTGTCGGATGAGACTTATCAAACGATTTTAAATCGAGCAGATAAAGCTCTCTATAAAGCAAAAGATAAGGGAAGAAATGGATACGAACTTCTATAAATGAAGCATAGAAAAAGGTCTGCACATTTTGTGTAGACCTTTTTGATTAGGCGTTAGAATCATTTTTTACTGTAAAATTTTTTAACATCTGTAAGCCAAAAATAACAACTCCACCAATTAGAAACCATAAAATCGAGAAACTATCAAAACTAAGTGGAGCCTTTGGTACCTCCAATGTTTGTGGTCCCATAATAATCGCATAGAAACTACCTAGCATCATACCTACAATTAAGAATACCATGATTGGACGATGTTTGTCCAAAGCCCATTTAATTAAACGTACGACGGTTACTACACCTGCTAATATACCAAGTCCAAAGACAATTAAGATTGGTAGATAATCAAAATCAAATCCCATAAGAGACTTCACTGCAGAGATAATAGGAACATATAATCCAAAGATTAACAACAATGTAGAACCACTGATTCCAGGCAATACCATAGCACTAATCGCAATCATAGCAGCTATAAATACATAGAAGATTAGTCCTAAATCAAGCTTTGTTAAATTTACTCCTGCTTCTTTTCCAGCTACAGGATTGAAGTACGTAATCAATACAACAATACCAATACCAACAATAAAGGATAAAATAGTTTTCCAATTGAATTTCAAACTCTTCTTTTCTTCTCTTACTACGATAGGAATAGCAAACAATATAAATCCCATAAATAAAGAACTAATCTCATAAATTCTTGTTTCGAAAATATTTGCTAGAACACTTACAGCGGCTAAAAAACCAATCACCCATCCAACGCCAAGTTTCATCAAGAACTTCAAGGCGTTTATTTTTTCTTGTTTATTTCCTGCCATCAATGCATCTAAAGAACCTATGAACTTATCATAAAAGCCTAAGACAAATGCAACCGTTCCACCAGATACCCCTGGAACACTATCTGCCAAAGCCATACAAAACCCACGAATAAAGTTAAGAATAATCATAATATACCTGCCTTCCATAACAGTTTAATTATACAAGAAAACAAATAAAATCCAATATTTATTTTATAAACATTTTCTTAATTCACAAAACTATTACCTATTCAACATTTGTTCAAAAAAAGTAGACCATCTGATAAGAGGGTCCACTCGTTCTTTATATTCTTCTAATTTATGGTAATAAATTACCAGCTGCTATGTAAATCGCATACCATTCTTCTCTTGTAAGTGTAAGAGTTTCACAAGATTTACATATTTCTTGGATACGCTTTACATTTGTAGAACCTAAAATCACTTGCATATTAGCTGGGTGGCGTAAGAGCCAAGCAACTGCAATCGCACTGTTACTCACTCCGTATTTTTTCGCAAGATCATCCACACATTCATTTACTTCTGGAAATTTCTCGTTATCTAAGAAGACACCTTCAAACATACCAAATTGAAATGGTGACCAGCATTGTATAGTAATATCATGAAGACGGCAATAATCCAATGTTCCATTATCACGATCCATTGCACGTTTATCAAAAGTATTCACGTTGATACCAGCATCAATCATTGGAGTATGCATGATACTCATCTGCATCTGATTGATTTCAATTGGGAATTTAACGGATTTCTTTAACAATTCGATTTGTAGGGGACTATGATTAGATACACCGAAATGTCTAACTTTACCACTCTTATAAAGTTCATCGAAAGCTTCACCCACTTCTTCTGGTTCTACCAAGGCGTCGGGACGATGAAGTAAAAGATAATCCAAGTATCCACATTGTAAACGTTCTAGGATACCATCCACACAAGATAATATGTAATCTTTTGAGAAATCATAATGATTTGTTTCGCTACGATGAATTCCACACTTGGATTGAATAATCATTTTTTCTCTTAAACCAGGATTTCTTTTTAATACCTCACCAAACATTTCTTCACATACGCCTCCACCATAGATATCTGCATGATCAAAGAAATTAATACCGGCTTCTAAATCTTTTAAAATCAGTTCTTCCAACTGTTGGGATGTGAGTGCATTTAATCGCATACACCCTTGAATGATGGAAGGTGCTGTAACATTTGCTATTTTTACTTTCTTCATTATACGTCTCCTTTTTCTTATGTCTTTATTATACTTCATTTCTATGTAGTAATCTAATAGAATAATTTTATTTTTTTTAAAAATATTCTAATTTTTTTTTAACAATATTCTATCAAATAGCATGCTACGAAAAATAGTACCTTTATTTGTTATAAAAGAAACAAATAATGGCTTATTTTAAGGCATTTATAAAACTAATGTCACAAATGTGTTTTATTTGTGACACCGACATATTGGCGTTATATATGACAAAGCGGCTAAAAATTGCAATAAAAAAATGAAAAAATCACATATATGTGTGATTTACATACTTCTATTGTTGTGGCATAATAGAATAGGATAAGGATAGTGAGAGGTGATGAAATATGGCACAAAGACATTTGCTAGATGAAATAGCTTATCGTTCAGAAATGTCCATCTCGGATTTTCGATATGATGAAAATATAGTACTTTTTCGAAAGTTTATTCAGGAAATAGATCCTAATGATTATTCATTAGAGGAATGGAACGAAGTAATACAGTATATTTATGACGCTTCCATCAAGTTCCAAACTATGGATGAAGTATTGAAATATCTTAGAATTGAGAAAAGATAAGAAGAAGTTTATGTCTTGTCTTTTTTTTATGTTTGCATTGAAGATTGAATAAGGATCATTTGTAAACGTGATTGAAGTATCACGATTCTCCTTTCTTATCATAGAATAAAGAGAGGTGAGCCTATGGCAATTAAAGTGTATATCGATCAAGGTCACAATCCTGGCAATATCAATGCAGGGGCAAGTGGAAATGGGGTCGTAGAATCAGAAGTGAATTATCAGGTGGGAATTTATTTGGCGGAGTATTTAAATGCAGATCCTGCATTTGTTGCACGCGTGTCTCGATTGTTTCCTGATACAGTATTAGGCAGTGATGCATCTTCAAGTTTAAGAGAACGCGTATATCAAGCAAACTCATGGCCAGCAGATTATTTCATTAGTATTCATACCAATTCCAATGTGAATCCTGCAATTCAAGGAAGTGAAGTATATGTATATCGTGAATTCAGTCGAAGTTATGAATTAGCACAAGATGTTTTAGCGTCTATTGTAGAAATTGTTGGGACAAAAGATAATCAAGTACGTATCAATCCAAGTCTTTATGTTTTAAGAAATACAGATATGCCCGCAATCTTAGTAGAACTTGCCTATCTTAGCAATCCAAGTGACGCCATGCTTTTGTTAACCAAACAAAAAGAATTTGCATACGCTATTTATCAGGGGTTGAGAGACTATTTAGGACTCAATAATTAGAAATCGTATAAGGCGATTTCTTTTTTTAGGTATAAGCATGAAAATTGTGGGTATGATGCACATAGTCATTGGAAATTCTACTAAGTTTTTGTACGAAGTTGACTGTAAAGGGTTTCAGTTTCTTTTTTAAAAAAATAAAAAAAGAAACTAGTAAAAGCATAGGAATTTATACAAAATTACGTTATAATGAGAAGAGTAGGCTAAAGGTGAGAATATGGAAATAAAAGAATTTTTAGAAAAACATGAATTAAATACTTACGAACATATGTCAGATGTTTTAAGTGAAGGTGATTATCCTTTCCTTGTGAAGGGATGCAGTGGGTCAGGTAAGACAACCCGCTTTTTAACACGTATCGCATACCTTCTTGAAACAAGAGTGGCAAATGAAAACAATATGCTAAATCTTGTATACGATGTAAATACAGCACGAAGAATGAGTAAACAGTTTACGGAAATGTTTGGTGATAAATTTCAACCAGTTTTTTCTGATATGTTTAGTTTTTGTTATCGCATTGTAAAATTTTATGATGAAAATAATGGGCATGCGCAACGCACGGTATACCGTGATATGGAAAAAGCAGCCAAGCGTATTTTGGAGGATAACTTTCAAGTACGTTTGAATAAACAAGAAATTACACGTCTTTTACAAAAAGTGAATGAATGTAAGAATAAAATGCTAAGTGAAAAAGATATCGCAACAATCGTATATGAGGGAATTGATTTTGCGGATTTCTACAATGCATATGAAAAATTTAAAAAGAATAAAAAGATTTACGATCAAGGAGATGTCATTCATGAAGCATTACATATTTTAATGTATGATACAGAAATTGTTGAATTGTATCGTGAACGATTTCAATATTTCAATATTGATGATGCACAAGAGTTATCTTATGCGTCTCATATGATTATACGTATGCTACATGCACAAAGATCTTCTTTATGTGCATTTATGGATGAAACACAAAGCATTGATATTGATAATAGTGCGGAACCACAGAATTTTGACATGTGGAAGGATTATTATGGAGATGTTGCGGTTGTAGAATTGAATCAAAACCATCGTATGAATAAAACCATCACAAAACTTGCAGGTGAGTTTCGTTATAAAGAGAACAACAAACTTAGCAGTAGTAAGGATAGTGAATGTGATATTAAGTATAAAGGGTTTAGTGAATGGAAGAAGATGTATGATTATGCTCTTCGAACAGTAAAAGAATCTCCTGAAGAAACAGCATTCTTGTACCGGGAAGGTGCATATGCAATCCCTTTAATTGAAATCTTTAAATCACAAGATATTCCAGTGTATTATCACTGTAACATCAAGAAATTCTTAACGAACAGAGTCGTAAAAGATTTAACAAATTTCATATCCTTATTTCATGATCCTAGAAATATGCGCGCATATTTTGAAATCCATGAAAAGATGGGACTGGATATGTCCAATCGAATTTTACTAGAAATTGATGAACGTTTAAAGAACGATGATAGTGTGGATGTATACCAAGCAATTATGGAAAGTGGCTATAAAGCTGCGGGTAGAAAAAAATTAGCTTCCAATATGGAAGATATCCGTTTTATCTCTACACAACCAACCTTGGATATGATTCAATATGTATTAGATAAAATGAATTATACAACCTTTATGAAAGAAAACCTTATCGATATGGATGATGCGAATTTATTGTCATTTAAAGTTTTGGCTGATCGTTATCCTGATGCAGGAGAATTCTTGCAAATGTTAAAAGGCTTGGTAGATATTCCAAATGATGAAGAAGCAATCATTACCATTTCTGATATCTTCTTTAGTAAAGGACAACAATATTCTAGAGTTTGCATTATAGATTGTTTTGCAAGTGTATATCCAAAACCATGTACGAATGATATACAGGTACAAGCAGAACGTAACTTGTTCTATGTGGCAATGAGTAGAGCAATGAACCAATTAGAGTTCTTTACATCAAAACATTGTTTCCAGACACGTCTTGAGATGTCACCTTTTATATATGAATTACATGGAAAGAACCAAGACACAACAGCTAAACCAAAGGCTAGCAATGTAGTTCGCAAGTTGAAAGAGAGCGAATTAAAACGAGGCGTTAAAATTCAACATACAACACTGGGTGTTGGAAAGATTATGAAAGTAAAAGATGGCATGATGCAAGTACACTTTGAAACAGAAGATAAAATGCTAAATGTTAAAATGTGTATTACTAACAAATTGATTGAATTAGTATAAAGTCGCAAACTACTGCGACTTTTTATTTGACATTATTATCAATGAGTTGTACTATTGTACTAGATAGATAGTACAAAAAGGAGGCGATTTCTTGAATTACACAAATACAACTCCCATTTATGTTCAAATTATGGATGACATAAAAGAGAAAATTATATTAGGAGAGTATACACCCAATATGCAAATACCACCAGTTCGAGAACTTGCCATTACTTATGAAGTGAATCCAAACACAATGCAAAGAGCACTAGCGGAATTAGAAAGAGAAGGGTATCTTTATACCATGCGTACTGCAGGACGCTTTGTAATCGATGATCCTGTGCGTATAGAAGAGATGAAACAAGAATTGCTGCATCACAAAACAGATGCGTTTATAAAAGATATCAGCGTGTTTGCGATGTCTGATGAAGAACTCATCAACAAGATAAAAGAAAGGATGAAAACCTATGCTAAACATAATAAACGTTAGTAAATCATTTAAAGGGAAAGCAGCGTTAAAGCAACTATCAATTTGCATCGAAAAGGGGAAAATATATGGCTTAATTGGAAATAATGGGGCAGGAAAAACAACTCTTTTAAACTGTATTGCGATGCAGTGTACCATAGATGAAGGAAGCATTTTATTCCATGATCATGACGCAACTATTCAAGATTTAAAACACATTGCTTATTTTATGGATCACTCTTTATTTGATGGTCATGAAAGTGTAAAAGAAGTAATCAATGAGTATGCATATTTCTTTAAAGATTTTAATAAAGAACGCATGCAAAATTTGATGGAGGAATTGCATATCGAAGAAACTTCAAAATTGAAAGATATGAGTTTGGGTACACGAAAGAAATGTGAATTGGCCTTTGTACTCGCAAGAGATGCACATCTTTATTTGTTAGATGAACCCTTTGCCAATCTTGATCCACTTGTACGTAGTGAGTTGATCAAGTTAATTGTTCGCTATAGTAGAGAAGATGCTAGTTATATCATCAGTACACATCAAATACAAGAAATAGAAACGTATATCGATGAAAGCATTCTTATAAAAGATGGTTCCCTTATTTTACAAGCAAGTAATGATGTGCTTCGAGAAGAATATCAATGTAGCATTTCTGAATTATTGATAAAAAAATTAGCGGAAGAATAACGAGGAGGGATACTATGTGGACACTTTTGAAATATGATTTACAAAAATGCAGGAAACCTCTTATTATTATTTCCATCATCTATATTGTAGTATGTGGAATGATACTTCTATTTAGAATGGATGATAATTTAAATTCTAGTTTATTTTTCTTTGGATCAGCGCTTTTAATTATTGTGATGAGTGTTATGTTTATAGGGTTTGTACCAATTGTATCTAGTGTATTTCAAGCACGTTTTATGAAAGATTCCATCGTGATGCTAGCACCTATTTCAAAGAAAACAAAGGTGTTAGAACCGCTTGTCGTAGTTGTGTTGATTGCAGTTGCTGCAGTGATCATGAATTTTGTAGCTTATATATTTGGTGGGGAAGCTATTTTGAATTTTTTTGAATCGCTATACCCCAATATGTCCGCGGATGAACCTGTTCTCATGTTTGTTAACTTATTCTTATCATACTTTTCATTAGCGTTCTTCTTGATCAGTGTAATCATGTTTGTTTGGAGTGTAATGAGAAAAAGAGAATTAAAAAATCCTTCACATTATACGTATGCCTATTATATTGCTTTGGGTGCTACAATTTTCTTCACATATGTAATGGAATATATAGGATATCCTGTGAGTGATTCTCCAGTCCTCATCATTCTTATTTCAGGTATCTTATATGCTATTTGCTATTATCTGTTTGTATACCGTTAAGAGTTGAAAGGAGAGTTGTTTATGTGGGGATTATTACAATATGATCTAAAAAAGAATAAAAAGAATCTTTTTATCACGATATCAATTTTTCTAGCATTGATCCTTTGTCTTGTTATGCCAAAACTATATATTGAACATAATATAAAAAGTGCTGGAGCATTCGCTATGATGAGCTGTTTATTCTGTAGTATCTTTGGGCATATGAATGCATTTAGGAAAATGTTTAGTGGACATTTTCTAAAAGATTCTATTTTAAACTATACAACCGTATCAAAAAGAGTGATTATACTTAAACCTATTGTGTTTATGATACTCTCTTCGATTATCGTATTTGTTGTAGTGTATGGCATCTTTTGGGGTTTGTTTTGGAATGTACAAGATCAAATTATGAGTGAATATGGAACGAATGCAACATCTTTTTCACAGTTCACAATGATTGTAGCATCCGGTGGTTCTATATTGATCTTACTTTATTCAAGCTTGAGCTTATTCATATGGAATATTATGAACGTTAAAGAAGTGAAAAATGAAAGTAGAATGCAATCCCTTGATTTTCTTACAACGCTTCTAAGTTGGTTGTTAATTATCTTGGCGAAGTATTTTCATCTTGATTTGGGTTTTGCATTCACAATCTTAGTTCTTATGATAGCTCTGTTAAATGTAGTTTCATATTATTTGTATATGCGCAGATCAATCTGAATACAATAAAAAAGAGGCTGTAACGAAATAGACACATTTGGAAATTTAGATGATGCCTAGGAGGTTACGACCTCTTTTTTTCTTGTATATGAGTCATATAGGTTGAAATCAGCTCATTGAGCTTAAAAAAGG
>NZ_JBSPFA010000033.1:0-30427 GCF_053848885.1 Amedibacillus sp. YH-ame10 | reverse complement strand
ATTTTTTTATGACTTTCACAATATATTAAAAGGGTTATTGCCGTTTTCACTTAACTTAAACTGCAATAACTCCCTTTTTTTACTATTTTTACTTCTTACTGCATTTATTCTGATAATTTACGAAAACTTTTTTAATATCCCTTCCAACTTGAAGCTAATTAAACAAGAAGTATTTACCATCTAACAAGCCATCCATTACTTGATGTATAATGCGTGTTTTCATTTATTGACAGTAAATATGGTTACTTCTACGTTCTCTTGTTTATATCTAAGTAAACTTCGGGTATCAAAATTGACATAATTGTCAATTACATTGTTGGTACATTTTTCTTATCTAAATGTAAGTTGATGTTATATAGTTCTGATCTCTTTTCATTACAGTAACCATCATATAATGGATGATGTCCTGTTCTATGAATGGCAGTTTTCTTTTACATCAAGTATATTTCCTCTGCTTACTAAACATACAAAAATACTAAATATTTCGATAAAAGTGGAAAATATTAAAAAATATAAAAAGCCATTACTCTATCAATAAAGTAATGGCTTTGCGAAATTTATTTTATTTCTTTAGTTCAATAATTGCATCACATTGAGATGCCAAAGAACTATCGTGTGTAACCATAATGATCGTTTTTCCTTTTTGCTTTAATTGTTTCAAGAGAGAGAATATGATTTCCTTATTGTAGGCATCAAGATTTCCAGTTGGTTCATCCGCAAGAAGAATACAACATTTTTTCAATAATACGCGTGCCATAGCAACACGTTGTTGTTCACCACCTGATAAAGAACTTATTGTACGTTCTTCATAGTCTTCTAATCCAACATCATGTAGAGCACCTTTGATTTTCTCGTCTTTATTCTTTTCTTTTTGAATATCCAAGGGAACTCTTAAATTTTGATATACAGTTTCATTATCAACCAATGCATAATTTTGAAACAAAAATGCTACTTCATCTCTCCAAATGTGTGAACGGAATTCCCTACTTTTTATATTTCTATTTTCATGAAATAAAATTTCTCCACTATCAAAATTTTCTAAACCACCTATCATATGCAATAATGTACTTTTCCCACTTCCGCTTTCTCCTGTAATTGCATATAATTTTTCACATTCAAATTCGTAAGAAAAATCATGAAACAAAGTTCTTTCATTGAATTTTTTCGAAATATTCTTTACTGTAATTGCATTCATTTACTCACCACCTTTTAGTTCTAATGCGATTGCATGTTTCTCTAATCGTATAAGCAGATACAGTACAACGGAACTATCAAGCCCAAAAATCATCAGCAATGATAGCATCGAAGCATTTTGCGACATAAATAACAACGCAAATATCCCAAGAATATAGATTGTTAAAAAAATAATCAATGTTCCAGAATAGCGTTCTAGTAAACTTGCTCCATTCGTCTTATAGATGAAAATTTTCTTACGATGCGAACAAATATATGTATATATAAATTGGTATGATAATATAAAAATAGCGATAAGTAAAAATATGAATTGCACAATAGATTGTATTAATTTTCCTTGCAAATCATTTACAACAATTTGTACTAAATCACTTGGATTTCGATAAAAGTAAATATCAGGTATATCGTTCTTATATAACCAATTTTTGTATCGTTTTTCCATACTATCCCCTTTTATATTGTCTAAATTAATAATATAGCGATTAGTTTCATATCCACCATCCACTAGGAAGATTGCATCTTTAATAAATCCATTTGTAGGTATTCCTGCTTTCGCAGAAAACGCAAAGACTTCTTGCCCATCTTTAATTTTTGTAAAGGTGAATACCATTCCTTGAAACATTGGGCTTTCTTTTATCGATTGTATTTGTTCATCGCTCCACTTAGACTCAGGAATTGCAAAAACTGGCTGCATTGTTTGATCTTCACTTAAAAAATTAATTTCATCCCCATTGATATCGACTATTTGATTCTCTTTAAGAAACGTTTTATTAACACGTACTGTATCATCGAATACCATCATCAAATCATAAGCTATCTCTTCTTCAGAAGGTTTTTTGAAATCATATTCATAAACAGTAGGATCTATATACATAGAATCACTTTTCTCTAAAGCGGCTTGCGTATCATAAAATATAGTTGCTAATTCTTCATTTGAAAAATTGAGGTCTGCACGCATTCCATCAAATTGTATTGAGTTCTTAGTCACTTCTAATAAATGCTTTGAAGTTTCATATTCTCCAGAAACTAAAATTATGCTAGAAATCAGATTTGTACAAATGATAGAAGATAGGATAATAATCATGAATTTAACAGCGGCATTCACCACAAGCAACGAACGATTTTGCAAGTGATTACGAATGCCATTTAATATTTGAGATTTTTTTATTAGAACATACAGTACTACATAAAATAACGAGAAACATAACATTTGTAGTATACCTACAATCATCATAAACTTAATGTAATCATTGATTCCACCATCGCTATATAACATGAATCTATAGCAGGTACCAAGAATCAACATCAATATAAGATATAGGCCTACATCCTTACACCAAGCTTCCATAATTATTTTATGCACGGACTTCCCATACAATCTATATACACTTATCTTTCTTTGTCGCAAGGAATAAAGCAGAAGTAATACAACAAATAAAACACTATTAACAACAGCTATGTAGGATAATCCGATTTCCATACTATATGGAAGAAATAATTCTTTTTCATGTGATTGAGTAGAAGCAGACTGTATTTCACCATCTAAATTAAACTGCGTTTTCAGTTGTTCTTTAATTGTGACAAGTACATCTTGATCGAGTGAATATATTACTATCATACCTTCTAAAGCATTTGTATGAGGAGAAAATGCATGAAATTCATATGTATACTTCCCCAATTGATCTCCCGTATATTTCGAAACTGAGTCACCCGAACTTAAATATTTTATATCAGATGAAGAAAATAATGTTTTTTTATATACATCATCATTTGATTTAAAATATATTATAGATTTCGACTGTTTCTGTATAGTGTTTAAAAATGTTACACCTTTTGTATCATTGTCAGCAACGAACTGATAGAGCCTCTTATTCTCTTTTACATCGTTCAAATGTGCTGGTACACTCAAGCTAGCATGATCTTTAAAATAATGATAGTAGTATTGATTTGTCTGGTCGCTATTGGTTTGTCCACAAAAAAAACATTGAAGGAAAATTAGTAGCACGAAAATACTTCTTTTTATAAATTTCATCATTTTCTCTCCTTATCTTAATCATAATAAAACCAAAAAGACACAAGTGCCTTTTTGGTTTTGCCTACTTCATTGATTCCATCTATCATGCGTATGAGAGCCCTTAACCATGTTAGCTAAAGCTGTACTAGCATTTTGATAATTACAGCTTGAATTAACCTTATAAACGTCATTATGTCTAACAAAAGCACATACTGTTGCACTTTGCGCAGAATATCTTGTAGAATAGGTATATCTTGCGTTACCAACTAATGTATCTTTATATTCTACCAGACTATAATGTCCACTATAAAAATAGTTTTCTGCTTTAACTGCTGCTGGGATTATAAACATAAAGCCAAACATTAATACAATAATTACTTTCCTAGATAGTAATTTCATATGTATCTCCTCCCCCTCTTATCCCCTATGATCATACGGATTGTATGCGCTTACATTATATAGTTTGAATGATTATTTGTCAAGTGTATCTGCTTGAATTACGAAATCATAAACTTTAATTTGAAAGTCCGTTTATCACTAAAACCCTGAAACAAGTTAGAGTATAGCAAAATGGATATTAGTTTCCTTGTGATATAAAAAAAGAATTGAATGCATGGCTCTTTTGAATTAACAATAACAATATCCCTTTCAATAAAAAAGGCAGGATATTAAAAACAACTTTTGTCATTGTATTAGAACCAAACTAAAAGATGCAAAAAAAACAAACAAGTAGTTAAATCATTTTCCTCTGTTTATTATTACTTAATTTGAAATATAGTAATTG
The DNA here is from genome assembly GCF_053848885.1 of Amedibacillus sp. YH-ame10. Taxonomy (NCBI): domain Bacteria; kingdom Bacillati; phylum Bacillota; class Erysipelotrichia; order Erysipelotrichales; family Erysipelotrichaceae; genus Amedibacillus; species Amedibacillus sp. YH-ame10. The sequence continues at coordinate 26,435 of NZ_JBSPFA010000033.1, read as the reverse complement.
TCCTTTTTTGTAAATACAAATATGATCCTAAATTTGAACAAGCCAAGACCAAACAATTCGTATTTAACGCTTTACGTAGATACCATTAGCTACATGAGCATTTACTTTTCCATCCTTAACTGCCTCAATCAGTACAGTTATAGCTTCTTCCTTCTGTTCATCATAGACAAATTGTAACGTACGAATTTCTAAACGGTTCTTTCGTAATTCACATATGATTTCAGCGATGCGATTGGCGCGATGCACTAAATAGAACCTTCCCTTTTCATCTAATAAAGACGATACCTTTTGACATAGTTGTGATAACTCTAAATACGTTTCATGGCGCGCTTTACGTAAAGTTTCAGATTCATTCAAATTAGCACCATCATGAACTTTGAAATATGGAGGATTACAAAGAATGACTTGTACTTTTGGTAATGAAGCAGTTTTGAAATCCTCACAAATAAGTTCTACGTTTTCAATATGTTGTTGTTGCATATTATACCTTGCTAGTTCAATCGCTTCCTCTTGAATATCCACTCCATACATAAAAGATGGTTGTTTTCTACTCGCTGCCAATAATAAAGCGCCATTGTTTGTCCCAACATCAAGAACACGTTCCCCTTTTTTGATGGTCATAAACTTCGCCAGAAGTGAAGTATCTGTGTTGATACGAAACATATCTTTGCGTTGATATACGTAGATATCGCTATCTGCAAGAAAATCATACGATAAATTATCCATGCCCTACCTCCTGAAATATCTTTTCATTATACAGGAGAATTACATTAAATTAAAGAGTTTAATACATTCTATTCCAATCGTTGATTTTAAGTAACTTCCTATAAGCACGATTAAAAAACAGATGAAGATATCATTTAGAATCGAGTTTGCAAGTTTTTTGAAATCGAGCTTTTCACGATTTGTACAACTGTATACGATATACATAGACAATTGAATGGCACTCGCAGATATCAGGAAGGTCGCTATGAGATCAAATAGAACTTGTGGTAATAAGGTCATAAAAATACCTGCAATCCCTTTTAGCTGATAGCTAAATACAAACAACGCACATGAAAACCCAATCTGTAAGCCTTTTGTAAACACCACAAAGCTAATCAAAGGGATTCCCGCAAAACTAGTTCCCAATAAAAAAACAAATAGAATAAACAAGATACCTGTGAAAAACTGTGACACGAAGAAGTCATATTTATTGACCCCACTACTCACCGTTGTCAAATACGAAGATAAATGTTTAATATCATTAACATCTATAAAATTCGATAATACAATACCTGTTAATATTCCACACCCAACCAAGATCCCTATATAGAGATACACATTATGATACTTATGAAAGAATCCATGGTATTTATGATGTTTTCTCATGAAATCACCTCACTGTATTCTATGAAAAAAAAGAAGGAGTTTTCCTTCTTTCATCAGACAAAATTCTATTTATTTCGCAAGAGTTCACTCGCTCTCATCAAATGTGCTTGTGGCAATTGGCGATTTAATTCTTTTAAAACATCACTTGCGTCATGCACAATATCTTCTTCTTTTTGGAAGAGGTTGATTTGATCAATTGTTTTCCTTTGGGAAAACAAAGAACCTAGACCAATTCCTAAATGACGTATTTCTTTACCATTGTTATTTTGATCAAACAACAATAAAGCATGTTCTAATAATGTATTTTCATCATTGGTATAATCCGATATGGATTGAGAACGTACAGCATTACTAAAATCAAAGTAACGAATAGAAATGGAAATTAAAGAGCCTTTTAAATCGTCTTCTTTTGCGCGTTTGCTTAGTTGCATGGCCAAACGTTTGAAGACAGTTTTTACTTCATCATAATCGGATATATCTCGATCCAAAGTTGTCGATTGAGAAATGGATTGCAATGTATGATTATAACTTAATTGATTACTTCCATTCCCTCTTGCATTTTGTATCATACCATAGCTATGCTTTCCAAGAAGACTCATTACTTTACTCTCATTTTCAGGATTCGCTAAATCTCCAATGGTCGTAATACCATGTTCCAATAAAAGCGGTACGGTTTTCTTCCCTATCCCAAACATTTCATGGATGCCAAGGGGCCAAAGTTTCTTACTTACTTCTTGTTTACGAAGAATGGTTATGCCCATAGGTTTTCGCATATCACTTGCCATTTTTGCTAGGAATTTATTAGGCGCTACACCTATGCTACAAGGAAGTCTCAAATCTTCATATACACTTTTTTGTATCACCCAAGCTAAATCTAATGGACGTTTATAGGCTTTGATCGCTTCTGTCACATCCATAAAACACTCATCGATACTGGCAGGTTCAATATAGGGAGAAAAACGTCTAAGATATTTAAAAAAACGCTCACTTAATTCTTCATACCAAGCATAACTTCCTTGCACTACCACAAGTTGGGGACACTTTTCCATTGCCATATGAAGCGGCATTGCAGCTTGTACACCAAAAGCCCTAGCTTCATAACTAGCAGTACACACTACACTTCTTCTATTCAATCCCGCAACAACAATGGGTTGACCTTCCAAAGCAGAGTTTTTTAGTATCTCCGCACTTGCGAAGTATGAATTTAAATCAATATGAAAAATTACTCTTCCTGCCATACAATCTCCTTTAATCTATGGGTATAGTATAAAGGAAATTGTATAAAATTACTAGCGATATGTTTTGATCGCTTGTACTTTATTTTTTAATCTATGTTCTAAACGAAGCTTATCAGAAATCATCGCAATGAATTCTGAATTGGTTGGTTTTGCTTTACTCGCTGAAATTGTATAACCAAAAATATCATCGATAGCATCGATGTTCCCCCGGTTCCACGCAACCTCAATCGCATGACGTATGGCACGTTCCACCCTGGAAGCTGTAGTCGCGTATTTCTTTGCGATTTCTGGATATAATACTTTGGTTATTTGGCCTAAGAAATCAACATTGATATACGTTTCTAAGATAGCCGTTCTTAAATACATATATCCTTTGATATGAGCTGGAATACCTATTTCATGTAACAATTCTGTAATTTCACTTTCTAATTCTAGTTTTGCTAAACGTTTCTTTTCATCATCATTTAAGTTCACACTCATGGTATTTACATTTGAATTCTCGCGATGTGTAAATCCAACGATGAAATTCAACCGATCAATCAAATGATGAATCTCGAAAGGTTTCATCAATATGTAGTCAACCTTATAGTTCTGAATGGAGCCAACAATCAGATCGTTCACAAAAGGTGTCGTACAGATGATATGATCTACGGTGATGTTATTTTTTTTCAAATCTTGTAATACACTCATACCATCCTTCTTTGGCATGATAAGATCTAGAATCAAAATGTCCATCTGTTTTCCATGCAATTCCATAATACACTGTTCACCATTTGTTGCACTACCAACGACTTGATAGTTGTCACTTTTAGCAAACGTCTCCTTCATACTATGGATCATTTCCAAACTGTCATCTACTACATAAACTCTTAACTTGTTATTCATATTTTCTCTTTCCTCCTCTTTACAATTATACAAATGCAGATTGCATAATTACAGTAAATTTGTCGAAAGAGCGACGCTTTTTAACAAATTATTCCAATTACAAAAAAAGAGCGACTTTTTACGTCGTTCTTTGGGCTACTTTTGATTACATTTGGTCGAAAAAGGTCGAATTTACTATTTTTATTTCAAGGATCTAGAAGTATCTAGCATCCATTCAATATATACCCCATATCCATTAATCGGATGTGATGTCACAACATGTGTGACTGCCCCAATGATTTTTCCGTTTTGAACGATAGGTGAACCGCTCATTCCTTGGATAATTCCATTGGTTGCCTCTAACAATCGTTGATCACTAACTTCAAATTCAATCCCCTTTATGGAAGATTGGCTCTGTTTGTTTAATTTCGTTATATTGATATCATAAGAATCAATACGTTCTCCATTTAAGACCGTATATAGTTTTGCAGGACCTACTTGTATTTCATCTTGTTTCGCCCAAGGCAATGCTACTGCGTTGGTTGGAAGAGAATCGTAGGTTCCATAGATTCCAATCTCACTATTCAATAACACATCGCCTAACGCTTGGGTATAGTCGATTTGCGCATGTTTTTCTCCTGGTACATTATCTTGCGCTTTTTGTATAGATTTTACCTGAGCAGGATAGATTGTGCCAATATGAACATCTGCAATTTGTTTTATATCGCTATCATAAATCTCATGACCTAAAGAACCAAAGGTGTGCGAGAGTGGATCATAATATGTCATAGTTCCTACTCCAGCAATTTTGTCCTTGATATATAAACCCGACTTATAAGATGAACTAGCCTTATCGAATACACTTATCAACACGCTATCCATTTCTTCTTGATTACGTTTGATTCGTATGGGAATCTCATTGACACCGTCTTGATACTTGTTCAATTGAGCGTACAAATCATCCATAGAATGTATACGTGTGCCATTGATGCTTACTATGATATCATGTGGTTTTAGTTGTGTTGATGGATCATAGGATTTTCCATCCACTTCGAAACGATAGGTCCCGCTGACCATAACCCCATCATATGTCACTTCAATACCAATGCTATCTCCACCTAAGATCAAATCATCTGCCGCCAATATACTTAAGGGGCCACTACAAAATAAACAAAGTAAGAAAACCATAATCTTCTTACGCATGGCACCACCTCCTAAAAGGTAGTCTGCCACAAAGCATATGTACTCACATAAGAAATAATTACCTATCCTTTTTGAGCATTCATATAAAGCTCTTTTGCGGCCTCCATTGCGGAAGTTGACATAGAATTATTGGAAATCATTGCCAATTGTGCAATTCTTTCTTCTTCGTTCAATTCTCGAATCTTCGTATTTGTTGTATTCTCTTGTTGTAGTTTCTCTACGATGTAGTGATGTTGTGCACAAGCTGCAACACTGGCTAGATGTGTCACACAGAACACTTGGGTTTGATTCGCAAGTTCTTTCATCTTGCGACCAACACTAAACGCCACACTTCCACTCACTCCAGTATCAATCTCATCGAAAATAATCGTCTCAATCTTTTGCAAGGACGTAAACACCGTTTTTAGCCCCAACATGAAGCGAGATAACTCCCCGCCACTTGCTGTTGTGCTCAATGGTTTTAGTGGCTCTCCAGGGTTCATAGAGATTAAAAACGCAACATTGTCTATTCCACTCGCATTCCCTTCCATTGTTTCTAAGACAACTTCAAAACGTGCATGAGGCAGTTGTAAATCCTTTAATTCTTCCAATATTTTCTGTTCCAACTCTTTTGCCTTCGTACTACGAATTTCATGAAGTTCATTTGCCACTAGCAAATATTGTTTCTTCGCTTCCTCACGAAGCGCTTCTTGTTTTGTAATAAAATCTTGACGATGCAAAATCATATCAATCTTTTGATTCAATTCTTCACGTTTCACTTGCAACGCTTGTACATTAGGTCCATATTTTCGATATATCTTATGAATACACGAAATGCGTTCTTGTAACTCATGAAAGTGTACTTCATCGTAATCAAAATCATCCATGTAATCCTTTAACTCATGAACCACTTCTTCCACCTGATAATACGCTTCTTGAAGTTTCTCTTTGACTTTTTCAAAAAAATCATCTTCATGAATACTGCCAATTTCACGACAAGCTTCATAAAGTGATGCACTCCCTTTATGTTCATCTTCCAACAATTCCAAAGAGGAAGCTACTTTACTTGATATCTTTTCAAACGCCATTAAGCGTTTGCTTTCTTCTTCACACTCTTCTAATTCATGTTCTTTTATATCTGCTTCATCAATTTCATTTAATTGAAAGGTTAAAAATTCAAGATCATCTTCATTATAATCCTCATGTAAAGCAGATTCTAATTTATCATGAATCTTTTTATATGCTTGATATTGTGTTTTTACTCGTTGGCATAAATCTTCCACATTACAAAAATTATCTAATAGTGTAATGTGGTACTTGGTATTTAGAAGGTATTGTGTATCGTGTTGAGAATGTATATCCACAAGAGTAGATACAACATCCTTTAAAAAGGATACATTTACAATACGTTGATTGATACGTGCAACGCTCTTTCCTTCTCTTCCAAACTCACGACTAGCAACAAACATGAAGTCTTCTACGTCATATCCTGCTTCTTGTAGTAAAGTGTATGCTGGATGATGTTCTTCCACTTCAAAAACACCTTCGATGAAGGCTTTTTCTTTTCCTTCTTTGATCATAGAAGTATTGATACGTTCCCCTTTTAAAACTCCAATGGCATCCATCAACAAAGACTTACCAGCACCAGTTTCTCCAGTAAAAGCTGACATTTGCGTATCAAAATTCAAACAAAGTTCATCAATCAACACAAAATCTTTCACATACATTTCTTTTAGCATAACATCACCTCTTTGTATGATATTCTTTTATGATTTGTTTAAGAGGAAACGCCTTGTGACATTCTTCCTCTTTGATATGTACTACAAACTCTTTATTTCCATCGCGTCCCAATAAAGAACTAGCTTTTACATGATGCACATAAACGCCAAGTGTTTCTATATAAGAAATGATATCATTTAATACTTGAAGATGTACCTTTTCATTTTTAATAACCCCATGCTTGCCAATATATTCTTTCCCCGCTTCAAACTGTGGTTTCACAAGTACAACGAGTTCTTTTTTTGATAACACAGATAATAAGGCTGGTAAAATACATTTAATGGATATAAACGATACATCCATACAAGCAAAATTTGGTAAAGGCGAAAACATCTCTTTTGTTAAATAGCGACAATTCACACCTTCCATATTGATTACACGTGGATTACCCTTTAAGGCTTCCAGTAGTTGATCTTTTCCTACATCTACTGCATATACTAACTTTGCACCTTGTTTTAAACACACATCACTAAAACCACCCGTACTCGCACCAACATCAATACAAATACGATCTTTTAAATCTATTTCAAAATCCTCTAACACATCATACAGTTTAAAACCTGCTCTTGATGCCAAAGAAAGTTCTTCTTCAATAACACGAACACAATCTTCTTCATCCACATAATAACTGTTCTTTTGAATCACTTTATCATTCACATACACGCGTTGTTGTTGGATGGCATCTTGTGCACGCGCTCGAGTTGTACAATATTCATGTTGTACTAGATATTGATCTAATCGCATACAATTCCTACTTCAACAATGAATGAAGCTCTTCAAATAAGGACGTGATATCAATCTGTTCAAGTTTTCGTAGTTGAGGAACACTACCATGTTCTACAAAATGATCCCCAATCCCCATACGTATACATGATGTATTAAGTTGGTGATCATTGAAGTATTCTAGAATCGCAGAAGACAAGCCACCTGCCATCATATCTGTCTCATAGATTAAGATTGGTTTTTTACTATGATAAAGTTCTTCTAACATCGCTTCATCAATCGGTTTAAAGAAACGTGCATTTACAACTCGTAAATTCACTCCATTTACACCTGCTTTAGAAATCACCTTATCAACATCACTACCATATGTAATTACAATTGCATCGTAATCCTCTTGTGAACACCAGCTTGTCCAACTTCCAATTGGTAAGGCTTCATAAGTTGGAACTTTCCCATATGGAATGCTTCCTCTAGGATAACGAAGGGCAAATGGCTGTGTGTTTTGTGAAAATGCAGTATACAACATGTTTTGTGCTTCTAGACTATCTTTGGGTTGTGCAAGTATCATATTAGGAATAGAGCGCAACATCGCAATATCAAATACTCCATGATGGGTTTCTCCATCCTCTCCAACAAGACCACAACGATCGATTCCAATCACAACCGGAAGCTCCATCCGGGCTACATCATGATTGATTTGATCATATGCTCTTTGAAGGAAACTAGAGTACACAGAAATAAAGGGTCTTTTTCCTGATACCGCTAGCCCTGCCGCAAATGTCATGGCATGTTCTTCCGCAATCCCACAATCAAAAGAACGCTGTGGTAATTCCTGGAAGAATTTATCTAATTTGGATCCACCTTTCATTGCTGGTGTAATCGCAACTATATCTTCATTTTGTTTCGCTAGATCAAGTAAGGTTTCAGAAATGACTTCACTCCAATTCAAATGTCCTGCTGGTAATTTTGATAATGTTTGTCCAGTTTCTGGATCAAATTGAGAAACTCCATGCCATTTCCCTTCACTATCATCTTCTGCATAGCGATACCCTTTTCCTTTTTTTGTCATCACATGAACCACAATTGGTCCTTCATGATGTTTTGCGATATTTAACACTTTTACCAAAGATTTAATATCATGCCCATCCACTGGTCCAATATAATCCAAATTAAAATCACCAAAAATAGAAGTATCTACTACATTTTCCTTAACTGCATTTTTCATATTTGTCATGGTCTTTAATACACTATTCCCAAGCTTCGTGGTGGAAAGTGAACTCTTTAAGTCATCTTTTAGGGTATTGTATGGTTTACTCATACGAAGCTTTGTGAATGTTTCATCCATCGCACCAACATTTTTTGATATAGACATATTATTATCATTAAAAATAATGACCATGTTGCGTTGTTCACTACCAATTTGATTCAACGCCTCAATTGCCATACCTCCACTCAACGCACCATCCCCAATCACGGGTAATACTTGATAGGTATCATGATTCAAATCACGCGCTACTGCCATACCCAAAGCCGCAGATAATGAGGTAGAAGAATGCCCTGCCTCCCAAACGTCGTGTTCACTTTCTTTGCGTTTTTGAAAACCAGCAATCCCTTTGTATTGGCGAAGCGTTGAAAACTGTCCAGCTCTTCCTGTTAAAATTTTATGTACATAAGACTGATGTCCTACATCAAATAGAAAGCGATCCTTTGGTGAATCAAAGACATAATGCAACGCAATCGTTAATTCAACAATACCAAGATTACTTGATAGATGTCCTCCTGTTTTTGCGATACTTTGCACCAAGAAAAGACGAATTTGTTGAGACAAATCCGCTAATTGCGCAAAGGACAGGTCTTTTATATCTTGTGGTTCTTTTATATCATAAAGATTCATCCAAATACCTCCAGCCTATTTAGTACTTACGTTTTGTTAATTCATCAAATACAGCTTCCATTGCCTCTGTATCAATGGACAAACGACGTAACCATTCCCATGCTTTTTGATAGTAGAACTGTGCCTTTTCTTTTGCCGCGTCAATTCCCATCAAAGTGACATATGTGCTTTTTTGATTACTTTCATCACTGTTTACATTTTTACCTAATACTTCTACACTACTTGTTACATCCAATACATCATCCTGTATTTGAAAAGACAAGCCAATATAATGTCCAACTTCTTTCCAAATCTCTATATCTTCTTTTCTATGCGCAATAATGGCAGCACATATCAACGGTAAAGTAATAAGTTTACCTGTCTTATAAAAATGAATTTTTTCAAGTTCTTCTACTGTAATATTAGGGTTTGCTTCTCCTTCTAGATCAAGGATTTGTCCATACACCATACCATTGGCACCACTATAATCAGATAAATAATCAATCATCAAACTAGACATTGTACTATCTTCACAAGATTTCAGTGCTTCTTTAAATGCGTTGGTAAGCAGTGCATCTCCCGCAAGTATCGCAACACCTTCCCCATACTTCACATGACAAGTAGGTTTCCCTCTGCGCAAAGTATCATTATCCATGGCAGGAAGATCATCATGAATCAGTGAGTACGTATGAATCATTTCAATCGCAGCACCTGCACCAAGTCCTTTTTCTTCACACACCTGATATGCATTTAAAGCCGCGAATAAAAGTTTTGGTCGTATTCTTTTCCCACCAGCCATCAAGGAATACTCCATCGCATCTTTTACCTTGCTATTTGGCAAATCTTGTAATGTTTGTCTCAAATATTGTTCAAAATCAAGCATTCTTAGGATCCTCCTGATAGGTATCTAATAAATCCTGTACTTTATTTTCAAAATTCTTCAATTGGGAATCACAACTATTCACTAATTGTAAACCTTCTTCAAATAATTGAATTGCTTCTTCTAATTCGATATCGTTCTTTTCTAGTACTTCAATAATTTCTTCAAGACGACTCATAGATTTACGAAAAGGTACTTTCTCACTCATTATAATGCCTCCTTTTTTAAAACATCTGCGATGACATAGCCATCTTGCAAACGGATTTTTAATTCTTCTTGTTCATTGACATCTTCAATACTTTTTATAATGTGACCTTCTTGATAACTTATATGATATCCTCTTTTTAAAATCTGCAAAGGACTATAGGCATCTAACAAGGTAATTTGTTCTTTCATTTGGCGTTGTGCCTGTTTTGTAAACTGTTCCATACGAAACTTCAAGTTGGTATGTCTTTCATCCAATTGTCCTTGGTTGAAAGCACGTATTTTAACGGATTGCATCGCCAATTTATGAGATGCCTTATGCAAAGAAGCTGCCATTTGCTTCACTTGGGTATCTACGATACCCAGTTCTTTCACATGCATTGCCAATGTCATTTGTTGTTGCACAATGTAGGAAAGTGGATCTTTTAAATAGCGATATTGTTTCACTCGTAAAAGTTGTTGTTTTCGTTCCATCAATAGCGTTTGCATACGTTGTTGTAAACGTTTTGCATGTATTTGTACTGCTTGTTTTACTTCGTTAATATCTGGGGTGATCAATTCTGCAGCAGCTGTTGGTGTCGCTCCTCGAGCATCACTTACATAATCTACTAAAGTTGTATCAGTTTCATGACCTACTCCAGTTACAATGACACTTTTCATCGCAAAGATACAACGAGCCAAACTTTCTTCATTAAAACACCACAAATCTTCAATTGCTCCTCCACCTCTTACTAGTAGAATCACATCGTGCTGTTGTGCATCCGCATGTTCTAATTGCTTTATGATGGCAGACGTCGCTTGTACGCCCTGTACCAACGTTGGGTATACACAAACATCCGCCAATGGCCAACGTCGTGCAATCGTTGTTAAAATATCCTGAATGGCTGCACCAGTCTTAGCACTTAGCACACCAATACGCATCGGATACATTGGTAACTCTTTTTTATGACTTGGATCAAACAAACCCTCTTTAGAGAGCTTTTCTTTCACTTGCTCCAACTTTAAAAACAAATCTCCTAACCCATCCGCTTGTACAGCAGTAACATACAACTGTACACTTCCTCCAGCCTCATACATAGAAACCGAAGCATTCACAATGACCTTCATACCCTCTTTTAAAAGAATACTAGAGCGCGATGCATAAGAAGCAAACATCACACAAGATATCTTTGCTTTCGCATCTTTAAGGGTAAAATACCAATGTCCACTGCGATGATTCGTAAAATTTGAAACTTCGCCTTTGATTAAGATAGAACGTAAGTTGAAATCATTGTCTAAGCTTTCTTTGATATAGTGTACTAAGGTAGCAACACTATACATACCTTGACTCATAGTTGGTCCAATACCCCATTGATCAATCGATAAGTTTCTTCATCACAGAATTTCTTCGCTAACGTGATAGCCTCATCAATGACAATAGCTTTTGGCGCAGTTTCTAAATCCAACTCACAACAAGCCATTAACAAAATCGCTTTTTCTACATACCCAAGTCGTTCAAACGTCCAATCATCTCGTAAATTTGAGTCAATCTTTTCAATATATGTATCTTCATATTTGATAGCGTCCAATGTAACAGTATACAAAAAAGGATCTATTTCATTGGTTTCACTGTTATCAAATACACATTGTTTAATATCTTTTCCAAGTAGGAAGTGCTGATATAATGAAGTCATCGCAATTTCCCGTAGTTTATGTCTGCTTAATGCCATAAATATCCTCCATTCATCTCTTCTATTTTACCATAAAAGAGTTTGTTTTTTTATTTTGATCCTTGTTTTTATAAGGAACTTGTGCGCTTGGCACCACTTCACTTGCTGGTAAAGCATGCGTCGCTTGATCATCAAAGAAGATATGAGGATGAAATGCCTTCAACACATCCTTCTTTGTAATGCCTCCTAGAAAGAAAGCTTCATCAATCCGTACATTCCATGCCCGAAGTGTACGAATGACACGTTCATGCGCTGGCGCATTACGTGCCGTCACTAACGCTGTACGTATTGGCGAATGATTTCCATCAAACGCTTCTTGTAAATCCGAAATCGTCTTTAGAAACTTTGCAAATGGTCCTGCAGATAAATTGTTTCTAGCATTTACTTTTTCATTCTTTACAAACGCTTCTAAACCTTGTTCCTGAAAAATCTTCTCAGAATCATCTGAAAATAAAACAGCATCTCCATCAAACGCAATACGTATTTGATCGATATCCGCAAATGCATCATACCCACCAATCGTATTTGTATATATGCGCCCTGAAGCAAATCCACTGTTAATCGCAAGTTCTACATCATCTTCATTTGCGGATAGAAACAAATCCACTTGAAACGCCTCTAGGTAATTGGAAAGAGTTGCTCCACCACTCAACACTGCTCTTGAGATATCCAAACCATAATGTTCAATGGAATGAAAGATACGCAAACTTGTATCCGCACTATTACGTGACATAATAATAACTTCTACTAAGCGATCGGTACTCAGTTCATTTAATTTCAACAAGGCCTTTACTAACGCAAATCCACTTCCTGGTTTTAACACATCGTCTTCATGTTCTAACTGATATTTCGAATAGGCCTCTAAACCTTGTTCCTCATATATCTTATTTTCTTCATCTAGATCAAATAATGCTCTAGAAGATATTCCAATCATCAAGTAATCCTTGATATCAACACCCATTCTCAACACCTACTTTCCATAGTATATGAAAAAAAGAAACCCCTAAGGATTTCTTTTAAAATATAAAGCCTACCACGCGGATATCAATAACATCTGGAGTATATCCGGTCATATGTTCAATATTTTCAAAGATCTTGCCCTGTACTTTGTTGCATACGTCATTTACATTTGCCGTATATTTTACTTTCACATCAGCATTTAAGATTAGCTGATCGTTTTGAATCTTGCATGTAATTGCATACTTAAACGGAGTTGCATTTTCCGCTAATTTTAGATTCTCATCTTCTTCAATTACGTTCTTCGCAATTGTTTGAAACGCTGATTTATTTAACGCAATTAAACCAACATTATTTTTTTCTTTCAGTGCTATATATTCCTGAGCCATTTTTATCACTCGCCTTCTACTGCTATTATATCAAATTCCCTCATTATTTAAAAGTAACTTCGATTAAATATTTGTTATTTGTAACAGAACTAGTCTTCATCAGTATAGCTTTTGCCACTTTACTATCATCTTTCTGCTCAAAAACATTCACTATACAAGTAGAATCACTAATTTCTACAGCTGTTTTATAACCATCCTTCGCAAGCGCATCCACCACTGTTTTCTGTAAGGTTTGTTGAGCCTTTAAGGTATCTATCTTAGATAATGCATCCTTCTTTGCTGTTTCATCTGATGTATCATTTGCGACTACTTCATTGTTTTTGTTAATTTCTACTTCTTTTTTCTGATCAATGCTTTCTTGAAGCTTTACAACCTCACTAGATTGTGATGTATCACTTTTCGCATCACTGTCTTTTGATGTATCTGTTTTCTTTGTAGTATCAGCTGTACTTTTGTTCTTCTTGGCGGTTTCTTCCTTCATTACAGTCTTTGTACCATCACTTGGTAGTGTCACATAATACACCGACAACATAAGGATCAAAGAAAACATAGTCAGAAATGCAAGTGCTTGTTTGTTCATAAAAAGAGTCCTCCTTGCTAACACCCTATGCAAAAAAGACTCTGATTATACCTTTTTAGTTAGAAGAAAATATCATTCGAAGACGCATCAACCATTCCTCATAATACGCACTTTGATATTGCATAAAATCCGTGTAAGAGATAACGCGTTCTTCTAATTCCTCTATAAACTTCACAAATTCTTTATTAATCGCAACCATTTTATCATCATGAATGATATCGATTTTGCTCACTTCACATAATGAATTTGCCAAGATTTTCGCACATTCCCCATGTAACAATTCCCCTTGTTCCATTGGAAGCTTCACAAAACTTGTATTTAACCAATAATTATCAACTAAATAATTCTTGATAACACTTAAAAACAATGTGAAATCTTCAAGATTGTTTCCTGGTTCAATCGCAAACAACATCTTAAAGAAAACAAACCAGTCGTAGTCTTTATTCAATACAGAAATCAAGTGCTGTCCTAAAATATGAATGAAGATATCCTGTGAAGCAAACGCACCTTCCATTTCAATTTCATTCTCAAAATCCATAGTAACAGAATTCATCTTGCGGAATGTTCGAAACAATGTTGAAATACGATCGTTATTTCCTCCATCATAGCGAATATCTTTGATGAAAATATAATGCCCTAATATCGTAGAAGTTTTCTTTAAATTCATTGTAAAACCAATGGACTCATTCATCTTCAACGCAAATAAATCATTGATTGCCTTTGATATTAACTGTTCAAAACTATTCTCTGTAATTCCCGAATCATTTTGCGCAGCTGTTTGCATTTGATCGTATATGATCTTCAATTGTCGATCCGTAATTGTTAGATTTGCTTTAATAGATGCCAATAAGTCCTTCATAAAATCATCGTATACATAATAATTTGTATTCTTATATACCAATTTATGTTCAATTTCACCCCAGAACGAATGCACTAGTGCTTTAATTTGCACTTCTACATTGATTTTTTGTCCCTCTTTTAAATAGTATCCATCAATGCGATAAATCGCAAACCCATTCTTTTGTATTTGAGGCTGTCTTGAATCACAATCCAAAAAGAAATTCGGATTGCTAGGATGACTATAAAATCCATCACTACTATTCCTTACATTTAGTTTGTCACGTAAAAAATTCAGCACATGAAATTCATCTTCGATAAAACGACATTCAATAATGAATCCAATCAAATCACTGAGATTATCCAATATCTCTTGCGCACTATCATTTTCTGCATAGAAACGATTACGTATAATTTTTTCTCGCAAGCTCTCTTTTGATTTCACACGTGAATTGATATCCACAATCATATCCTGTTGTTCTAAAAGATCCATAAGATAATCTTCAATATCATTTTCCGCTGTATGATATAGCGTATTATTTTGTTCTAACAGTTGTAATGTTTCGTCGATTGTATCAAATACTTTTAATCGCATAAAACATTCTCCTTCCTCGCCTCAATATAAGCTTTTGCAGATTCTTTATCACAATGAAGTTGTTCTACTAACGCTTCCGCATTTTGAAATTTCTTTTCTTCTCTTATAAAATGACAAAATTTAAACACAACATTTTTATTGTACAAATCACCTTCAAAATCTAATAAATGTGCTTCAATGGATGTGTTTTCTTGAAAATTATAGGTAGGATTGTGTCCAATATTTAATATAGCCGCATGCCATATTCCATCCACTTTCACACCACCTACATATACTCCTTGTTTGGGTATAACATAAAGATCTTTCAATTGAAGATTTGCTGTTGGAAATCCAAACTTTCTTCCCATCTGAGATCCTTTTTTCACATACCCGCTCATCGTATAATATCGTCCCATAAACTGAGCTGCTTTTTCTACATCTCCAAGTTCTATTAATTCCTCAATTCTTGAAGAACTAATCTTCTTGTGTTCACTACTCACTTCTTCTACTACATCAATCTGAAAGTTTGTTTGTGAGCGAAGTGTATCCACACTTCCTTGCCCTTTCGAAGCATAATGGAAATCATATCCACACACCAATGTCTTTAAATGTAATGGTTTTAAAACTCGTTCATGAAACTGTTCAACGCTTAAATTTTGCATTTCTTCTTCAAAACGTAAAATAATCCAGTTTCGTATACCTAATTGTTCTCCAATTTCAATACGTTCACGCATAGGTGTAATATGAGGAATATTATCCAAATGTTTAATAATAGTCCAAGGGTCTGGATCAAAAGTTATCAAAGAAGGTACGCTTCCATCTTCTTTTGTATGATTCAAGACTCTTTCAATTAATTTTTGATGTCCTAAATGTAACCCATCAAAATACCCAATGCAAGCCGTAATATCTTCATCAAATTGAATTGGTTGATGTAAATCAAAATAATGTATTTTCATATACTCA
This sequence comes from Amedibacillus sp. YH-ame10, assembly GCF_053848885.1. Classification (NCBI taxonomy): domain Bacteria; kingdom Bacillati; phylum Bacillota; class Erysipelotrichia; order Erysipelotrichales; family Erysipelotrichaceae; genus Amedibacillus; species Amedibacillus sp. YH-ame10. Next base: position 10,312 of record NZ_JBSPFA010000033.1, on the reverse strand, counting down.
CCTACCACAATCCACGCATACTACGAAACACGTTATGATGTTCACGTTCATAAATTGCGATTGGTTCTTCTTTATCCATAAGAACAACACGATTTTCATCCGTTTCTAAACGAATACGTTTTCCATGATAAACATCTAAAATAGGTTCATACTCCACCATCGGTAAATGATGTAGCACTTCTTTCATACCATGTAGTTGAAAGTTTCCTTTTTCAACATCTGCCAAGCTTACACAATCCTCAAGTTTGAATCTTCCTACACCTGTACGAACAAGAGAGGACATGCAACCTAAATTCCCTGTCTTACATGCGACATCCACACAAAGAGAGCGAATATAGGTACCACTACTACACGCAACTCTAAATTTCAAAGCATCCGCATCCAAAACTTCTAATTCATAGAATTCCACATCACGGAGTGGACGTTCGACTTCTTCATGAGCTCTTGCGTACTCATAAAGCTTTTTACCATTCACACGAATACTAGAAACCATTGGTGGAAGTTGTTTTTGTTTTCCTTGAAACGTATTCAACACTCCTTGTAAATTCTCAATTTTATGAACTGGCGCAGTTTCTAAAACTTCGCCTGATGTATCATCACTTAACGTTCGTTTCCCAAGTTCCATAGTTGCAACATATTCTTTATCTGTATCTTCAAGGTATGGTAAAAGCTTACAAGCCCTTCCAACAAGAACCAGTAAAACCCCAGTTGCATCTGGATCAAGTGTACCACTGTGTCCAATCTTTTTTGTATGTAAAATGCGTCGTAATCGTGCTACCACATCATGCGACGTCATCCCTGCTTCTTTATGTATCAATAATATTCCATCCATTGTATCACCGTTTATTATTATACAATAAAACACTATGATTAACCATACTAATACAAAACTTCACATAACTTAACAAAAAGAAAAAAAGCAATCCGACACGATCGCTTTTTATATGAAACGAGTTTGATTCAAACCACTATGCTCTTCTTTATTAAAGACAACGTTTTATGCATCTACTTATTTGCTTTATATTTTTTTACAAGAACAACTTCAAACACAATAATCACAAAGATGAGTAGTAACCCTATCTTCAGCTTATCCATCCACTTATCAAAAACATTATCTTTCTCTAGTTCAAAATCTGATATAACATGATATTTTTCCGGTAAGATTTCAAGAATTGAATCTGTAACTTCACCGCTTTCACTCTTTATGAATATTTGATACGAGCGAAACTCTCCATATGGATAATTCTCTATATCTTTGTGATAAACATTTTTGACGATAGAAGAGAATGTATCAAGAGTAATGTAGTCTCCAAATTCAATAAACGTGAACATTTCATCAAAATTTGGCAAATCCGATGGTTCTACAATATCTTTTGATAAAACTTGATATAGTTCAAATTCAACTTCCTTGAAAGATTTAGATGAATCCCCTATATTCAAGCGAATATCTAGCTCGCCACCTCCCGAGCCTGCCATACGATACATAACATTTGTTTTAGGCTGAGCGATGTTTAAATTTTGAAAAAAAGCTTTGTTTGCGACCTTTATATTATATGGTTTGCGTCGTTCAGAATTTTTGTAATATACAAATGCGGGTAAATCTGGATAAAATACAGTTGATACTTTTGAATCTATCGAATTATTCTTCAATAATTCTACAATTTCTTTTTCAGTAACACGCATTTCATCAAGTGTATTTTTATCTTTAGCATCCTCGGATAATACTACAATATAGTTCCCACTTTTGCGAGTGATAGAAACATCCTTAATCAATAAAAAATCATAAATTAAGAAACAGATAACACCACACAATAATAGAACAGGTAAATACAACCATAGTTTATGAATTTTCTTTTCCATAATCCCCTCCCGCTGTTCTCTCTGTATCATCGTTTCACACTAATTAAAATACGTATTAGAACAACTTTATATGGTTAGCGTATCATTTATAGAAAACGAATACAACATGAATTAAATCTTTTCTTTACATTCTGCTTTATGAATGACATTCTAAATGTATTTCATATCCTATTATTTTTCTATACATATAAAATCAATTCATGTTATAATACCAATGTTTTTAAAGAGGTGAACAAATATGAATTTACAGGCAATATTAAGAGATATCAGAAGAGCAGACCGAGATTATAACCTTATTGAAGATGGTGATCGTATTGCTGTTGGAGTAAGTGGCGGAAAAGACAGCATGGTCTTATTGACTGCTTTACATATGTATTCCAAATTTGAAGGTAAGAATTTTACAGTTGTGGGCATTCATATTAAATTAGGTTTTCCAAATATGAACTTTGATGAAGTGGACGCATTCTGCGAAAATGAAGGAATCGAATTCCATAAATTTGATTCTATTGTTTATGAAATATTAAAGAAGAATTTAGATAAGAACGGAAATTTAAAATGTAGTTTATGTTCCAAATTCAAAAAAGCAACTGTCATCGATGAAGCAAAGAAATTAAATTGTACAAAAGTTGCCTTTGGGCATCATAGTGATGACGCTGTAGAAACGCTATTGATGAATATGATTCATGGTGGTAAGATTGCAACATTCTTACCTAGAATGTATTTATCTAGAACAGATATGACCTTTATTCGCCCTCTTATTTATAGCTATGAGGAAGCCATTATCGCTGCCCAACAAAATAACGATATTCCATTTGTACAAAGCACATGTCCAAATGATGGTTATACAGAACGTCAGGATATGAAAGAATTATTACAAGATTTCTATGTGAAGTATCCCATGGCCAAGAGTAACTTCGTGCACATGTTAAGCAATCAAGAACAAATTGAATTATGGCATAAAGTAAACGAAGAAAATTAATCTATACAAAAGAAGTGCACTCCGCCAAGGAAATACACTTCTTTTCTTTATTCTTTCCCTTCTACAAAGTAGGTAGCTTCCATATCTGCAGTACTTAAAGCAAATGCGAGAGGATACATTTCAAACGCCGCCCCAACATTGCGTACTTCTTCACTTCCACTAAAGCCCATATGATATCGTATCGCAAAAGCTTCTTCACGTGACAATCGTATAAAGCCATTGATGATATAAACACTTTTCTCTCCATGACCATAAGGTAATTGATCATCAAATTCATAATATGGAACTTGTTGCCATGTTCCATTTATCTTTTGATTACGTGTACTTTCTTTATAACAATTAACTTTACAAACATCGTGTAATAAAGCGACAATAGCTACACTCTCATCGTCGTAGTTCATATGATACAATTCTTTCGCACGATCCCTCTTCAAATAATCACATAGACAATCGTATACATTCAAGCTATGTTCTAACAACCCTCCTGCATAAGCTCCATGAAATCTAGTAGAAGCTGGTGCAGTTAAAAAATCACTCTGGTTCAATAAGTAATCCAATAATTTTTCGCTTCCTTCTCGCTTTACATGTTCTTTATATAACGCGATAAATCTCTCTCTATGATCCATGCCCTACCTCCTGTATCTTTGTTAAAAGTATAGCATATGTTAAACAAAAAACAAAACAAAAAAGAAGTCGATTCATCGGCTCCTTTTTTATGTCCAAGAGTAGAGATCTTTCCCTGTAAATGCAGGTGGGTGATCTGTACGAATTTTTAGGATTCCTGCTCGTAGCAAGTATTCACACCGAATCGTAACATCCGATCTCCCTTATCTCTAAGTGTAGGAAAAATGTGTAACTCTTGGACACTTATAGTATATCATGTATATTCTAAAAGAATACTCTTGACATTTATATTTTTTTTGCTTTCTTGAAACTAACAATCATGTATAAAAATCAAGTTTATACCTAGAAAAAAAAGGAGATTAATTTTCTCCTTTAATTACGCTTAAACAAAGCTCATCGAGCTGAATTTGATCCACAGTTGATGGTGCTTCACTCATCAAATCAGATGCGCTGGCAGTTTTTGGAAATGCAATTACATCTCGTATATTATCTGTATTACTTAAAATCATAATCAAACGATCGAGTCCAATTCCTACACCGCCATGTGGAGGTGTTCCATATTTAAAGGCATCAATAAAGAATCCAAATTTTTCATATGCTTCTTCCAATGACATACCAATTGCTTCAAATACTGTTTTCTGTAATTCTTGATCATGAATTCGAATAGAACCACTTAATAACTCATATCCATTCAACACTAAGTCATATGCACGAGAATAACAATGAGAAGGATCACTCATCAATTTATCTACATCCTCTAGATTAGGGGATGTAAATGGATGATGTGCTGCTACATAGCGGTTTTCATCCTCTACATATTCAAACATTGGGAAATTCGTAACCCATAAGAAACGATAGCTTGAAGTATCTATTAAATCTAAGTCATGTCCTAATTTATTACGTAGAGCACCCATTGCCTTTTGAGCAACTTTTTTCTTATCCGCAACCATGAAGATAACATCGTTATTTTCTAAACTATAATTCTTCACTAAAGCTGCTTTTTCATCATCGCTTACTACTTTCGCAACAGATCCACTCAGCACATCTTCACTCATCTTCAAATAAGCGAGTGCTTTCGCTCCATAGATTTTTACATATTCTTGTAGTTTATCAAAATCTTTACGTGAGAACTTATCTGCACAATTCTTCGCAACCATCCCACAAATAACACCTTCACTATCCAACACGTTTTTGAACACTTGGAATTCAGTATGTTCAAATACAGCATTCATTGTTTGTAGTTCCATACCAAATCGTAAATCTGGTTTATCACTACCAAAACGAGCCATACATTCTTCATATGGTATACGAAGGAAAGAATCAAGTTCTACATCTTTCACTTCTTTGAAAATTTTCTTCATTAATCCTTCTGTTACATTCCAAATATCTTCTTCTTCAATAAAACTCATCTCGATATCGATTTGCGTAAATTCTGGTTGTCGATCCGCCCTTAAATCTTCATCACGGAAACATTTAGCAATCTGGAAATATTTCTCTAAACCACCCACCATCAACAACTGTTTATATAGCTGTGGTGATTGTGGAAGTGCATAGAATTCTCCTGGTGTCAAACGACTTGGAACTAAATAATCACGTGCTCCCTCTGGTGTCGACTTACATAAGATTGGAGTTTCAATTTCTAAAAAGCCTAAATCAGATAAATAATTACGAGTTAACATTGCGACCTTGTGACGTAACATCAAATTCTTCTGCAATACACTTCTTCTTAAATCAAGATAACGATATTTCAAACGTGTATCTTCTAAAGCATCTGTTTCATCCGCAACAATGATCGGTGTTGTTTGTGCACGGTTTACAATCGTCACTGATTCTACCTTTACTTCGATATCCCCTGTAGGAAGCTTAGGGTTTTTATCTTTACGTTCACAAACGATTCCTTTTACTTCTAAGATATATTCATTACGTACATCTTTGATTTGTTCTGCGATATGCTCATCAAATACCAATTGTGTAATTCCACTACGATCTCTTAAATCAATAAATACAAGTGCACCGAAATTTCTACGTTTTGCGACCCAACCAACTAACGTCACTTCTTTTTGTGCATCTTCGATTCTTAACTCTCCATTTTGGTGTGTTCTATTCATGTGTATTCCCTTCTCCCTGACACGTACATACATGTTCATCTTGTGCAAACATCGCATCTATCGCATCAATAATCTCTTCTATTTTTACTGTTTGTTTTACTTGGTCTTTAATCCGTTTTATATTAACAGTCCCTTGTTTGATATCATCTTCTCCAACAAACAATGCTACTTTTGCTTTTTGACGATCGACCGTTTTAAATTGGGCTTTAAAAGAACGATTCAAATAATCCATATCACAACGATACCCCGCAGAACGAAGTGCAGTTGTAATTTGCAATGCTTCATTTCTAACAGATTCATCTAGACATAAAACATAGGCATCCAATCCATCTTCTTCATTTAACACAATACCTTCAGCCTCACAAGCAATGATCAAACGCTCAATTCCCATCGCCCAACCGATTCCACTCATTCCTTCTGGTCCTCCAAAATATTCCACAAGACCATCGTAACGACCTCCTGCAAACACAGTCGATTGTGCACCCATATCTTTATTAACAGAAACAACCTCAAATACAGTGTGTGTATAATAATCCAAACCACGAACCAAACGATCGTCTACTTCATAAGGAATTCCTAATGCATCTAGACCATCCAATACTTCTTTAAAGTAAGCTTTACTTTCTTCATTTAGATAATCTTCCATTTTTGGTGCAGTTTTCATCACTTCACGTTCATGATCAACTTTACAATCCAATATACGCAATGGATTTTGTTCAAAACGACGTTTACAATCTCCACACATATGTTCAATATCTTGTTCAAAGTGTTTCTTCAATGCGCTACGATATGCATCACGTGATGCATCATCCCCTAACGTATTGATTAATACCTTCATATCTTTCAATCCAAGAGCCGTAACAAAAGACCAACCAAGAGTAATTGCTTCTACATCCAACAAAGGACTCTTTGCACCAATGACTTCTACACCAAACTGATGAAAGATACGCATTCTTCCCTTTTGTGGACGTTCATGACGACACTGTGGTCCTACATAATACATCTTCACTGGTAAATCTGCATATCCAAACATTTTATGTTCCACAAATGCTCTAGCAACACCTGCCGTACATTCTGGACGCAATGTCAAAGATGTAGAACTATTTTCTAACTGAAATGTGTACATCTCTTTATTGACCATATCACTGGAATCATTTCCTCTTTTAAACACATTGGTATGTTCAAAAATTGGGGTTCTAATTTCCTGATAATTATATACATAACAAAACTGACGAATCAATTCTTCTAAACGATGCCATTTACCAACCTCACTTGGCAGTACATCTTGTGTTCCTCTAGGTACTTGATAATTCATATTTATTTCCTCCTATAAAAGTATAAAAAAACGCCCTGTATAAGGACGTATCTATACGCGGTGCCACCTTATTTCGTTCATTGAACGCTATACTCAAGTCCATAACGCAGACATGCGATTACCCATTTCCTGATAACTCCTCAAAAGTGTCCCAAGTATATACCAAGTGAAGACTTTCAGCACAACATCTTCTCTCTATAACAAGGCATATAATCAGCTCTTTATCTATGGATTATCTATAGTTTACCTAGGTTAAAGTATTTTGTCAATAGAAAATGCGTTCTCTAGAAGCACGAAGGTTTCTTTCTCTCGCAAGATTTTCGCAAATAACTCGCTGTGATGGTATTTGAAGAATCGATCATTTCTCGTGGTGTTCCCATAAACACAATTTCTCCTCCTGCACTACCGCCATCTGGTCCTACATCAATGATATAGTCAGCTCGTTTCATAACATCTAAATTATGTTCTATCACAAGCACTGTATTTCCACGTTCCACAAAACCATCTAATACTTCCATAATTTTATGAACATCACATGTATGCAACCCTGTAGTAGGTTCATCAAGTACATAAATGTTTCCTTTTTTATCTAAGTATTTCGCTAATTTCACACGTTGTCGTTCACCACCCGATAAAGTAGATAATGATTGACCCAAAGATAAATAAGATAAACCTACTTCCATCATAGCGTGAATATGCTTATGGATTTTCTTATGTTCTTGAAAAAAAGAATATGCTTCTTCAACACGCATTTCCAAAATATCTACAATCGTTTTACCACGATATTTATAAGACATTGCTTCATCACTGTATCGTTTTCCTTCGCATGCTTCACAAACAGTTACAACGGGATCCATAAACACCAATTCCGTCAAAATTACGCCTCTTCCTTTACATACAGGACAAGCTCCTTTACTATTGAAAGAAAACAATGAAGGTGATACATGATTTTCCAACGCAAGTAGTTTGCGAATATCATCAAAGAAGCCAAGGTAAGTCGCTGGGGTAGAGCGTGATGTAGCGGTAATCGCAGATTGATCCACTAGAACCACTTGTTCTTCATACTCTTTCGCAAAAACATCACGAATCAAAGTAGACTTACCAGAACCTGCAACACCACTTATCACACATAATACATGCAAAGGAATAGACACAGAAACATCTTTCAAATTATGTAAAGAAGCATGAGTAAGCTCTAGATAGGAAGTAATCGCCCTAGGATTGTCTTTTACTTCAACATATTCACGCATGGTTTCCCTGTTAAAGTATCCGTTTTTAACAATCCTTCATAACTCCCCTGATACAGCACTTCCCCTCCATAACTTCCTGCATAAGGTCCTATATCGATTACTTCATCCGCAATGGATATAACATCTTTATCATGTTCTACCACCAACACGCTATTTCCTTTATCACGAAGACTTTGTAGTAACTTACTCATTCTATAAACATCTCGTGGATGCATTCCCGTACTAGGTTCATCAAAAATATACATCATTCCCGTTAACGAGCTTCCCATATAGCATACTAGTTTTAGTCGTTGCGCCTCTCCTCCAGATAATGATGTTGATTCACGATTCATACTTAAATACGGAAGACCAATTTCAATCAAGCGAGATAAAGAGGATAAAAGACTTTGAATGATAGATTGCGCACGATTATCGTGTATAGTTTCAAGTATATGATATAACTGTGTAAACTCCATTTCGCAAAGATCATGTATCGTGTATCCTTGTATTTGACAGGATAATGCCCTTTCATTCAAACGCTTTCCATGACAACTAGGACATGGATGAGATTGTATTAATTTCTGATAACGAAGAAGAGACGTCTCTTTTATTTCTGAAATATCTCTTTTCAGTAATGCCTTCTTTAAAAAATTGTAAATACCACCTACATCTTTATGAACTTGTTTCCCATTACGTTCATACGCTCCATACAATAACAAATTACGTTCTTGTTCACTATAATCCTTCCACTTTTTATCCGGATCAAACAAACCACTATTCACGTATGCTTTCCAATACCATTTTCCTGGATGAAATGCTGGTAAATCTAACATATCTTCATTCAAACTTTTGTTATTATCAATCACCGCAAAAATATTCACATCTATAATAGTGCCAATCCCCATACAATGTGGGCACATACCATTGGGATTGTTGAAAGAAAAATAAGAAGCTGTACCAATATAAGGAGTTGCAATCCTTGAAAACAACAAGCGCATCAATGTATACATATCACTAATTGTACCTACAGTTGAGCGAGCATTACCGCCTAACCTAGATTGATCAATAATGATGGATGCTGATAAATTCTCAATACACTCAACTCTTGGTTTTTCAAACTTAGGTAAACGTCCTCGTATGTATGCTGAATACGTCTCATTCATTTGTCGTTGGCTTTCTGCCGCAATCGTATCAAATACAATACTTGATTTCCCTGACCCCGAAACTCCTGTAAACACAACAATCTTTTCTTTCGGTATATCTAGTGTAATATTTTTTACATTGTTTTGTGTTAATCCTTGTATATGAATCTTATTTTTATCTTGCATAAATACCCTCTCCTTCTTCAATATACCCTAAAGTATAAAGCCTCCAGTAAGGGGAAAGTCAAGACACATCTCTCTATGCAATTTTAGAAAGCTTGTTTTATTTTTTTATTCTAGTCGAAAACAAACCATGCACACTACAATACGCATATACTTCGCCACTACCTGTATATGGGAAGCGTATCTCCATCGGTTGTTCTGGATATAACTTTATAAACTGCATGCGATCATATGATACAAATGCAACAAAAGAAATATAGTGTTCTTTTTCCATATCGTGTTCCATACTCACGAAGTAATCATGCTCGACAATGTTGATATCTAGTTTATGATTATCATCAACTAATCTCTCTAATGGATGTAAGGTATAACCACAACAATGCATATCCGCATACGACATTGAAGTTAGAATATTACCACATTTTGGGCATACATAAAATTGTATATTTTTTATATTTCCCTTATCTTTGCTTTTTGTCTCCAAACTTCCATTAAAAAAACAATCCATGGACACTTCAAATAGTTGTGATATTTCCTTTATCAGGGAAATATCCAGAACCCCTTTGCCACATTCCCACTTCGACACTGCCTGCTCACTTACATGTATCTTCTGTGCCAACTGCTTTTGTGTCAGATTTTGTTCTCTCCTAAGTTTTCGAATCAATTTCCCAATTCCATATACATCCATATAAATCACCTCATAACTATTCTATCTTCCTTTTGAACATAATACAAACAACGCATCGTTGAATCGAGTAGGAGATAAATAATTATTTTATTTATCGTCCTCTCACACCACCGTACGTACGGTTCCGTATACGGCGGTTCAGCATATTTTATATAGAATTGTTTCGATAGAGGGTTTCCATTGC
>NZ_JBSPFA010000032.1:0-30571 GCF_053848885.1 Amedibacillus sp. YH-ame10 | reverse complement strand
CATTCTTAATTCAACCTTTCTCATAATGACCTCCCTTAAGGAGATATTATATACTTTTATTAAATTACATTGGGACATTTTCAATATTGATACATTGAGACATTATCATTTTCGAATGAGATTCGAAAGAAAAAGTTGTTAAAATAAGTTGACAAGGGCTAACTTTTTGTATATACTTTAAGAGAAGTTAGATAAAACTAACAATTAGAGAGATGGGTTCCTTTCCCGTTATTCTTCCTTGAAACTTTACAACCAAACCTCTAACTTCTTAAATGACAGTGTGTACGCTGTCATTTTTCCTTTGTGTCACGCAGGGCATACAACTAGGGGTAAGGTCCATCATGGATATTTGTATTGAAAACTTCTAGCCAAAGAAAACAGTTTATTCATATGGAAGATACGAAAAGAAATATAGATGTTGAAATCGTAAAGAATATTGAGAATAGCTGGGAATGTGATGTATCGTTATACGTGAACAATCATCTTTGAAACTATCTTTAATACTGTAAAAGATTATTTTGCTTTTGCGTATTTAGAATGATAATATATATATAAGGAGAGTTCATGAAAAACGAATTATGATCTTCATAAGTCGCTCAAATTTAAGGGCAGAAAGAGGATGAAATATGAAAAAAACATTATTTTTATTGTTATCCATCATGCTTTTAGTTGGCTGTTCAAAAGTTGAAAAATCTACTGAGGTTACAGTTAAGGAGTGTGCAATCAGCGAGAAAAAAGAGTCTTTGAAAATAGTTATAGAACATATCACACCAAAACAATATGATGTTGTGTATACTGCTTATTTGTTCCTTGATGAGGATGAAAATGTTGATAAAAATTTATCTACTGCTGTAGATGTGGAAATTGTAAAAAATCATACGGTCGTTGGGACAGACAACTCATGGGGAGATTCCCATGTTCAAACCTTTACATCATTTGATAAAGATGACAGGTTTACTCTTATTGGTAATATAGCTTATGAGAACGGATCTGAGAAATATAATGAAGAAGATATTATTGAAATGAAACTGCAAAAGTCTGATGGTAAATACAAAGTAGATATTGTTGACTTTACTACATTAGAGTGACCTGAGTTTTATTATCTTAAAAATCATTTGGATTACTATATTTGATACTGATTGTGAACAATAGGGGGAACCCAGGTTTAACTACTTGGATATACTCCTATTTTTCTTATGATTTTCTATAAATATAGTATTGTTTTATACTGCGTAATGCTATCTATTGATATTCATCCTTGAGAAAAAAACGGCAACTTTTATCTTATGTTTTCTTTGTTGTTTTAAGGAAATTGTTCTATCAAAGTTCAAAAAGGATATAAGGAAAACAAATTCTAAGATATAATTAATGTATTAGTACAAATAAATCATATAGTGAATAGACAAAATGAAAAAGTATGGTACTATAGTAAAACAGAACAGGAGTGATGTATATGGCATTTTTACCAACAACACGAGAAGAGATGATTGAACAGGGGTATGAGTATTTTGACTTTGTATATGTATGTGGGGATGCTTATGTGGATCATCCTTCTTTTGGGTGTGCAATCATTACACGTGTCTTACAAGCATATGGGTATACTTGCGCCATTTTAGCACAACCTGATTGGCATAATGATGAAGAATTTTTACAATTTGGTGAACCACGTTTAGGATTTTTGGTTTCTTCTGGTAATATTGATTCCATGGTAAATCATTACTCCGTTGGAAAGCGTAGAAGAGATAGCGATTATTATAGTGATGAAGGGGTTATGGGAAAACGACCAGATCGTGCTACAATTGTGTATACACAGATTTTGAAGCGTTTATTTCCGCATAAGGCAGTTATCATTGGAGGGATTGAGGCAAGTCTAAGAAGACTTTCTCATTATGATTATTGGGATGATAAAGTACGACGTTCTATTCTTATTGATTCTCAAGCAGATTTGTTATTGTATGGAATGGGAGAAAATAGCATTGTAGAACTTGCGGATGCGTTGAATAGTGGTTTAGAAGCAAAGGATATTTGTTATCTTCGTGGAACTGTTTGGAAAAGTAAGTCCATTGAGTACTTGAGTGATTATGTTATGTTACCAAGTTTTGATGAAGTAGTGAAGGATAAAAAGACATATGCGAAAAGCTTTCATGTTCAGCATGAAAACATTGACGCGATAGCAGCGCATGTGTTAGTAGAGCCTTATGATGGATGGTATGTTATTCAAAATCAACCTCCATTGCCTTTGTCGCAAGAAGAAATGGATTTTACATACTCCTTACCATATGAGAGAACGTTTCATCCAAAATATAAATACATACCTGCTATTGAAGAGGTACAGTTCTCCATTGTAAGCAATCGAGGGTGCTTTGGTTCTTGCGCATTTTGTGCGATTACGCATCATCAAGGTCGTGTGATTTCCACGCGTAGTAAAGATAATATCGTAGAAGAAGCTAAACGTATTACAGAAATGCCGAATTTTAAAGGATATATTCATGATGTTGGTGGTCCTACTGCCAATTTCTCTCGAGAAGCATGTGATAAACAACGTGAATATGGAGCGTGTAAAAACAAAGAATGCTTATTTCCGAAACCTTGTGATAATATGAAAGTAGATCATTCTCGTTACTTAGATATTTTACGTGCGATACGAGAGCTTCCTAATATTAAGAAAGTATTTATTCGCTCAGGCATTCGTTATGATTATTTGATGTATGATAAAAGCGATGAGTTCTTCGATGAACTTGTAAAACATCATATCAGTGGACAATTAAAGGTGGCACCTGAACATATTAGTCCTGCAGTATTGGATAAAATGGGAAAACCTAGAAAAGAATTATATTTAAAATTTGTTGAAAAGTTTAAGGCAAAGAATGAAGAATTCCAGATGAATCAATTTATTGTGCCTTATTTGATGAGTTCTCATCCAGGTTCCGATTTACATGCGGCAATTGAACTTGCTTGTTACTTAAAAAAGATTCACTACACACCAAAACAAGTACAAGATTTCTATCCAACTCCAGGTACACCAGCAACCTGTATGTATTATACGGGATTGGATCCAAAAACAATGAAGCCTGTGTATGTCGCAAAAACATATGAAGAAAAAGCAATGCAAAGGGCACTTATGCAATTTACATATCCAAAGAATTATGATTTGGTTCATAAAGCATTAAAAGAAGCGGGACGAATGGATTTGATAGGGAATGGACCAAAGTGTTTGATTCCATTTCATAAATCTGGAAACTCTTTCCAACACAAACCTTATGGGAAAACGAATCAAGGGAATGCAAAGGCATATCCTAAGAAAAAGCGATAGGTGAAGTAAATGAAGATTTTTAGAGAGCTTATTATTGTATTTGGAGTGTATTATATCGGAGAGTTTTGTGCCAAAGTGTTTGGTTTAGTGATACCAGGTAGTCTGATTGGTATGGTATTATTGGTTGTACTGTTACGTTTTCGTGTGGTGAAGTTAGAATACATTAATAGTGTATCTGATTTTTTGCTGGGACATCTTCCATTCTTCTTCATTCCTGCGGGGGTGGCGTTGATTTCTGTGTTTCCCATCATTGCGAAGAATTGGATTTGGATTTTATTGTTGTGTGTAATTACAACCTTTCTTACAATGGGGATTAGTGGTTGGAGTCTACAACACTTTATGGAGAAGAAAACAAAATGATGGATGCATGGCTACAATCGCCCATGTTTGGAATCTTGTTATCGCTCGTTGCGTTTGAAATTGGGTTGTATATACAAAAGAAAACAAAGCTAGTGATTTTAAATCCATTATTGGTTGCGATTATATTGATTATTATTTGTTTATTATGTACGGGTATAGATTTGAAAACATATCAAATAGGGGGAGATATGATCAATCTATTTTTAGGACCTGCGACAGTGGTACTGGCAGTTCCACTGTATCAACACTTGCATAGTTTAAAGAATTATTTCTTTCCTATTATGATAGGGATTGTTGCGGGTGTGATTAGTGGTTTATTGAGTACTGCACTGTGTGCATATTTGTTTCATTTTGATGCGAGTATTGCGGCAAGTTTGATGCCAAAATCAATTACGACTCCGATTGGGATTGAATTAAGTGCAGAATTAGGAGGGATTCCTGCTATCACTGTATTGACAATCTTGATTACTGGAATCATAGGAGCGGTGATGTCTGATTTTGTATTTCGTTTATTTCGTATCAAATATCCGATTGCAAGAGGTATTGCATTAGGGGCTAGTGCACATGCAATCGGTACGACAAAAGCGATTAGTATGGGGAAGGTTGAAGGGGCTATGAGTTCCTTAGCTATTGGGGTTACAGGGATTCTTACGGTTTTGTTGGCGCCAACATTTTGGGCATTGATACAACAGATTTTCAACTAAAGAAGAGGCAATTTGAATGCCTCTTTTATAATTCTTCGCTAATTTGTGATAATACATCCTGTGTAAGTTCATCACTTTCCCCATGAACAGGTAAGCCCATCATGCGTTGAAATGCTTTTATTGCATTTCTTGTTTGTTCATCATAGGTGTTTGTGAGGGATACACTAGGCATGGCAGGATACACGCTCGCAACACTTTGTAGTTGATTTTGTAAATCTGTTATGGAAGTCAATGAAGAATTACTTCCATTTTCTATTTGCTGGGCAGTTTTAAATATGCTATCCCATGTAGAAGGACCTACAATTCCATCCACTCCTAAATTAAAGAGACTTTGATATTCACGTACGGCATCTTCTGTACGTGAGCCAAAGATTCCATCCGCTACTACAAGAGGAATACTAGGGTATTGTTTGTTGATGGTAATCAAAGCATTCTGTAAAGCAAGAACGCTATCTCCTACACTTCCAAGTTGCAAAGGTGTTCCAGGGTAAGGGGGTGTATTCGTATTTGGTATCTGATTCTCTATAGATGTGTATATTTCATAAATTCTCTCCCAAGTAGCTTGTCCAACAAGTCCATCGGCAGTAAGCCCAAATCTTCTTTGGAAGGCAAGTACGGCATTTTCTGTAGTACTTCCAAATCTACCATCAATGGATACTGTTGGAATCTCAGGATAAAATAAAGAAATAGAAGAAAGGTAGTATTGCATAAGTTGCGTTTCTACGCCGCGATTTCCAACACGTAATACGCTGCCTTGCCACTCACCACTATATAAGTTTGCTAAATGTCCCAAAGAACCTAATTCCGCTAACTTTCTTACAGCTACATAAACAAAGCTTATTTTGTAATATGTGGCTCTTCCTACAATACCATCTACGGTAAGATTGAATTGTCTTTGAAATACACGCACAGCTGCTTCCATGGTGGGAGTAAAGATACCGTTCACTGGAAAAATAGGTTTGATATTAGGATAGTTGATGGCGATGCCATTCAATTGGGCTTGTAGTTGTGATACCACAGGACCTCGATCCCCTAGACGTAATGGAGTGCCTGGATAAGACGATTGAATTGCCTGAATATTATCACTGGATATGATACGCACTTGATCTCCATAATAATAACGTAAAATGCGCAATGCATCATATCCACGATTCGCAAGGTCTAAGGTACCCCATTGTTTCATGCCAGGACATTGTGCGATTTTTCCATCACAATATTCCGCATAGAATGGTTCTTGAAAGTTTCTTTTCTGCAAGTATTCATTAAATACTTCATCAACAATCGCAGAAATATTGTCATAAATATTACGATTCTTTACGAATGCCTGGTCATAAGCAGTCGAGTTGGTAATATCGAAATTGTAGCCCTGACTTGGATACCATTCAGTAAATACTCGATTTAATACCAATGAAATTTGTGCCCAGATGTTGGCTTTCAGTGCTTCATACGGCCAGGTAGGATAAACTTCTGAACTTGCTACATTTTTCAAATAGTATATAAATGGTACCGTCAGGTTTTCAGCGTTACTAGTAGGTCTTCCTAAATGAACGGTAATATTTGTTGGGATGATGACTTCACGTAACATGATGGTCTTTCCTCCTTGTAGTTCCATGGAAGGTGAACTGGCTCTACATTCACTTTGCGAAGTTTGTAATTGATGCATAGGGATTATAGAAACATAGTCCTCATGAAACAAATTTTGTTCGCAAGGAATCATAGGGATAGATATGGTAGAATGTATGTTCGCAAAAACTTGAATACCTTCGATTCTTTGCGTTCTAAATCCAAGCTTACGCACCTCTAAATGATACGTTGCATAAGCTTCCTTTGCACCTTCTGTTAAGGCATCACAAGATGCAGGTACAAAGAGTGCAATGTCCATACTCATCCCAGTCTTATCGCTCATAAAAAAATCTTCATAGACTAGACAACCATTCTTCTTTTGAAAGATACGAAGATACACTTCACCAATAGGAAAAGCTTCACTTGTAATGGTTGTCTTTATCTGTAAGAATCCAGTTGCGATACGATCACCCCCTACATTACGGTATGTGAGTTGGGTAAAATGGCATGGTATGAATGCCTATGGAGGTAGAAATTTGTAAGAAAAATGCTACGATAGAAATCCATCGATGTGGTATAATAAACATGTTGATAAAGGAGTGAGCAATATGCCAAATATTATCACGCATAAATTATTCGCAGAACGTGTGTTTACACAATTACGTAAACAAGATATTAAAAGAATTATTGAACAACATCCACAGATTTTCTATATAGGATGTAATGGGCCAGATTTTTTATTCTTTTCCAATAGTAAGCCATGGCATGCTCATCGCTCTCATAAATTGAATCGATTAGGTAGTCAAATGCATGCAAGCTTGATCAATGAATTTTATAGCACGGCAATAGAGTGTGTAAAACAACAACAAGATGAAGTTACGAAAGAAACTATGATGGCGTATCTGTTTGGTCATTTATGCCACTGGGCACTCGATAAAACTGCACATCCCTATGTTTTCTATCGTACGGGAAACTGTAAAGGTTTGAGCGCAGGGTATCATCATCGATTTGAATCCATGATGGATACCATGATGCTAGATAAAGTAAAAGGCATTGATATTACAGAATTTAGAAGTCATGAGATGTGTGCTTATGATGAAGATATGTTAAAGGCAATCGCTCGTATATATGTACCAGTCGCAAAGAAGGTATATCATACGGAAGTGAAAGTAAATGAATTGCGTAACGCGTTAGATTCTTGGCAAGATATTCAAAAGATGTTATACGATCCAAAACATATCAAGTATTATGCATTGAAGAGTGTGGAAACGATATTGCGTAAACCTTGGGCAATCTCTGGAAATGTTGTGAAACGTAAGATTGATGATCGATTTGATATTTTAAATGAACATCATACTCTTTGGTTTCATCCTTGTGATGATCATATCTCAAGTAATGCATCGTTTATGGAATTGTTTGAAGAAGCCGCAGATATCGCACTTTGTGTGATTGAAAAAGCATATGGTTGTATCGAATATGGTGCACCTACAACTACGTTGTGCGAGGAACTACAAGATCAAGCATACGATAGTGGTATGAGCGGTGAACGCGAAATGAAGTTTTTTGATATTATTTATGAAGCATAACATCTGTACCAAGTACAGGTGTTTTCATATAGTATAGAATATATAGGAGTGTGAAAAAAATGGAAGTATTCGATATGCATGCAGATATTGGGTATGATGTCATGCAAAAAAGAAAACAAGGATATCATGGAGATATCCTAAAAAGATTTCATGTAGATAAATTAAGAAAAGGAGGCGTAAGCTTTCTTTGTATGGCCTGTAATTTTGAAGGAGAAGAATCTTGGCAAGATATGCAAGAAATGATCCTTGCTTTAAAAGAAGAAATCGCAAGTTGTGAGGATGTAGATTTAATACTTGATAAAGATACGCTACTTCTCGATAATGGACACATAAAGGCAATCATTACTGTTGAAGGAATGTGTGGAATACGAGAGGATGCTGGTTCAAAGGTAGAATGGTTGTACCAACAAGGCGTACGTATTGCATCCTTATGTTGGAATGATGAAAATGCATTAGCAAGTGGTGTACGAGGAAACAAAGAACATGGACTTAGCGAAATGGGGAGAGAAGTCATTGAAAAAATGATGGAATTAAATATGGGCATCGATGTATCTCATGCCAATGAGAAAACGTTTTGGGATATTATGCAATATAAAAATGCAGTTGTACTAGCTACTCACTCAAACGCAAGAGATCTATGTGAACATCCTCGCAATTTATACAAAGATCAAATGAAGGCGATTCAAGAACATCAAGGAATTATAGGAATTGTTAGTGCACCTTTCTTTGTTCACGAAGATAAAGAAAAACAGGATATGAAGCATATGATCGAACATATGAAGTATATTGGAGATGTCATAGGAATGGATCGTATCTGTCTGGGTCTTGATTATATGGATTTCTATGAAGGATACGATGAAATACATGTAAAAGATTTGAATGATGCGTCGTTTACACAAGCGTTACTAAAAGAAATGGATAAAGAGTTAGATGAAATCAATGTTGCGATGATTGCACTAGGGAATGCGTTACGCTTTCTTGCGAAAATAATATAAAAAGGGATGGTATAGGAAATCATATGATGATATTCTATACCATTTTTTATGCAAACTGAAATATGTCTTTTGGTTCAATGAACGCAAGGTCAAAGAGTGAATATCTCTTTTATAAGATAGATTCTAAAGAAATCTTAAGTAACCGCAGTCTATATCAAATGGTAAGATATAATAAAGAAAAAGGAGTGAAATTATGTTGTCGAAAATACTGGTTGTTGATGATCATAAAGAAATAAGGGAACTCGTATCTATCTTGTTATCAGGTGAAGGGTATGCAGTCTACGAAGCTCAAAATGGAGAAGAAACGATAGAGATGGTAAAGCGTGATATGTATGATGTCATAATTTTAGATGTGATGATGCCTTTTATGGACGGATATCAGACATGTACTAGGATTCGTGAATTCAGCAACGCACCTATTTTATTTCTGAGTGCGAAATCACAAGAAGACGATAAGATATTAGGTATCGACTGTGGTGGTGATGATTATTTAGTGAAACCTTTTTCTTATGTTGAATTATTAAGCAAAGTAAAAGCTCTTATTAGAAGGTATCACGAATATAATAGGGAAAGAGTAGAACAAAATTCTATTCAATTTATTCACGGAATTAAAATAGACAAGGCAACAGAAAAAGTATATAGGGATCAAAAAGACCTCAACTTAACGACATTGGAATTTGATATTCTTGCATCATTTATCAAAAGACGTGGAGAGATTATTACAGTGAAAGCGTTATATGAAACTGTTTGGGGAGATAATTATTACTTCGGCGCAAATAATACAATTATGGTACATATTGCAAATCTTAGAAAAAAAATAGAGGTAGATCCACAAAATCCCAAAATTATTAGAACAATTTGGGGAAAGGGGTATCGCTGTGATTAAACAAATAGGGAAAAAATGTATTCGAATCTACGGATTTCTTTGTATACTACTTCTAAGCTTTTTTATTACGTACTCTTATCGTTACGATCTCTTGGACATGCTCAAAAAAAATAACAACATCTCATTTTCAATCTCTCGTGAAGATATGGATCACCTTTCGAAAGAGTTTATAGGAATAAAAGCAGAAAATGATAACATAGATATCATAAAAGAAGTTATGGAAAAATATCTTCCTGATTATACATATATTCTCTATGTGATAGGAAATGATGAAAATCCTTTTCGGCTTTATTCAGATGGATATGCCCCAACGAAGCACTCTACTAAATATGCGCAAAGTATTCGAATTCCTTTTAGTAATGATGTTATTAGTATTGACCTTTATCCAAAATTCACAAAGTATTTGATATCCTATCGATGTTTAGCATTTGTGATTTCATTTCTAATCACTTTTCTTTGTGGCTGTTTATACAGACATATACGTAAGAAAATCGAAGATGCAAAAATATTTGAAAGGCATGTGAATTCTACAAGATTACGCTTTTTAACGAGCCTATATAGCAAACTAGTATTATTGAATCTTTTTTCTGTTTTGATTGCACTCGGCTTATTCTTGTTTATGTTTGAAAATCGATATATTTTTTTTGAATATATGGCGGAATTTCATTCTCCAAAACATGAACCGTCTGTGTATATTCAACGCATGAAAGAAACCTTAGTGAATGTTCCTTTAGAAACATTTAGTGATAAGGAAGTTACAAAGTTGTTAACAAGCTTGAATTTAGAAAACTATGAGAGCTATTTGTATGATGAATATGGAAATGATTATTATGCAAATAATCCAGATATCCAAGGATATAAATGGTTTTTAAAGGACACCAATTATGATATAAAAATTATAACAACACCATATTTTTATAATCTACCAATCTCTACTAAAAATCAAACATTTCAATTACTTATTTATGACTATCCTGTAGTTTCTTATATGAACATCTATTTGATTATGATTTCGATGATATCTTTAAGCTTTTTTCTAATTGTATTGTTTCATTTTGTGTACAAAAAAGTTAGAGAAATTATGAAGTTGCAAAATGATATTCAAATGCTAGCTACTGGGATTTGGGAGTATGAAATTATCACGAAAGGGGATGATGAACTTGCCTCGCTAGGCTATCATATAGAACAAATGCGACTATCACACGTAGAAACTCAAAACAATGAAGAAAAAAGGAAAGAAGCAAATAAGAAATTAATAGAAACTTTATCTCATGATTTACGAACTCCTTTGACAGCTTTAAAATCATATATTGAAATTATGCAATTACAAAAAGGAAATCCTGAAAGGTATGCAGAATATCTACAAAATTGTATTGGAAAAATAGATGAGATTAAGAAACTTTCAGATGAAATGTTTATGTGTTCTTCTGTGCCTGACAGTAAGAATGAAGTCGATATGAAGTATGTTTCATTGGGGGATGTATTCGCTTTATTGAATGAGAACAAAGAATATTTAGAAATAAAAGGATTTTGCTTAGATATAATAAAGAGTATAGATATAAGTTTGGATATTTATGGAAATGTAAATCTTATGAAACGTATATTTAATAATATCGTTTCTAATATCATCAAATATGCAGAACCTTCTAAGCCAATTATATGTAGCTTCGAACTATATAATAAATATATTATGCTTGCATTTAAAAATCAAAAGAATAAAAAAAGAGACGATTATAAAAGCAGTCATTTAGGCTTAAAAAGCATTGAAAAAATGATGCATTCGATGCAAGGGGAGGTGGAGTTATTCGATGAAGAGTGCTTTGAAATTAAACTTTACTTCAAGATAGAGAGATAAAATCATACTATACATCAAACCAAACTAAAAAAAAGATAGATTCTTATGCTTGAAGCTAAATACAAATCGAAAGGTTTAAGTTTTGAATTTAGTGCAGCAATAGCTAAGAAAATGTAAAAGGTCACCACACAGAATGTTATAAATGAAACTTATTCTATGTGGCGACCTTTTACTTGATACGTAAGGACGCTAGTTTAACTTGTAAAGCATCACGAGCTTCTTGTAAATCATCGATATGTAATACCGTTTCTTCCATAGGGCACATACCATCTTTTTTACGATTTATGATATATGGGACTTTTTCTGAATATTGAATTGGAATTTGATGGGTAATAAAAAATTGATAGGCATGTTCACTGATTACCAAAGTTTCTACTTCTTTAACACCACCAAGGACCATCATCATTGCGGCAGCTTTTCCAATGACTTTGTCCGCAACATAACTATCTTTTAATTTTCCTTCCTCAAGGAATTGTAAGATAGGCAATATGCCATGTTTTACCTCTGTATAAATATTTCCATTTTGTGATAGGACGCAAGAATATTCATTACTTGTGAGTATGTGCATTAAATTTTCCATAGGCTTCCTCATTTCCGTTCTATAACTTTACAAAAAATGTATAAAAAAAGCGATCAACAGGAGTCGCCCGATACAACTATAGTTTACCACAAAATTTCACAAAATGTAAGACTATTAAAACCATTTTTTTAACGTATAATATGTTTATAGAAACAAGGAGGGATTTTATATGAAAGTCCAAATCTACGGCAAGAACATTACAGTTACACCGGCAATCGCTGAGAAGATCGAGAAGAAGCTAGATCATCTTGAAAAGTACTTCATGATCGAAGAAAACGTTGTCGCTAATGTAGTTGTTCGAGTTTATCCAACCAAACAAAAAATTGAGGTGACCATTCCTACGAAATTTGCGGTACTTCGTACCGAAGTCGTACATGATGATTTATATGCGGCAATTGATTTAGCAATTGACAAGTTAGAAGATCAGATTCGTCGTCAAAAAACAAGACTTACTAGAAAGAATAAAGAGAAATTAGCTCATGCATTCTTAGAAGAAATGGAATTTGAAGAAAGCTACAATGGAGAAGATGAAGTCGTACGTACAAAATCTATTATTCCAGATACAATGGAATTAGATGAAGCAATTATGCGTATGGAAATGTTAAATCATAATTTCTTTATTTATCGTGATGATGAAACTCATGAAATTGCAGTTGTTTATAAACGTAACGATGGCGGTTATGGTTTGATTGAAACAGAATAAGTTTATAAGAGTCTCTAAGAGGCTCTTTTCTTATGGAATAAGGGATGATACAATACAAGAAAAGGGGAGGTGTTCTTATGTTTATGAGACCAGCTACTAAGGAAGATGTCCAATCATGGAAAGAAATATTCGAACAATATCATCGCTTGATTACACCATCACGAAAATCCGCTCAAGAAATGATTGCTTATCTACAAGAAAAGTATGCATGTATTTCGTTTGAGAACGAAGAGTGGCAACAAGCTATTCAAAAAGAAGTTTTGATGAATGAACACAATCTAGAGAAAGTACAACCGAATACACCAATGTGTGTACAACTTTATCAACTTGAAGATAATGCTAGTTCGCATCATGTATTTGAACAACGAGCGGAGGTGTTTAAAGAAAGTGAGATTTTTGTTGGCGTAGAGATGAATAGTGGATACTTTCATATAGAGGGAAGTGATGTTCTATATGATGAGCTATTTGTTTATCAAGGTTTAGATGAACAAGATATAAAGAACCCATTTCTAGTAGCTCAATATGTAGAATTGTGTCATAAATTTGCGGTAGAGATTGTATAATCCTATCGCTTTTCTATCTCTAACTATCTCTTCTTTTATAAGGAACAAGCAGAATTCAAAATTAACGGTTGAAATATACGGAGAAATTTGGTATTATAGTTAGGCACTAAAAGAAACTTCTGTCTACATAGCTCAGCTGGATAGAGCACACGCCTTCTAAGCGTGCGGTCGCAGGTTCGAATCCTGCTGTGGACGCCATTTATAAAACAACCTGATAATCTTCAGGTTTTTTTATGCAAATTAATGAGTTGGCATACATGTGGCAGATACTATTATGATAACTCCATTTGAATAGAACATATTGACAAAACACACATTGGATAGTAATGTAAACAAAGAACATATTTCTCAAATACTTGTTGCCACTTGAAGAGTAACTAAAATAAGATCAAGTTCAAATGTGTGTCGCTACTCGATATGCGACTCATCAAAAGGTCGAGTTCAAATATTTAAATGGAAAAAGTTAAATTTGCTTAAAATTATTGACATTCTTTTTTGTTTGATATACTATTGATTTGTAAAAGGACTGTAACTCTTCGGGAGGCATAACCATACAATGTATCGTTTTGATATTTTTGGTTGCCATGTGGAGAGTTTTTTTGTTATTCTGGGAGGTGATACACATGTGGTTTAATAAATCTGGTAAGTATGATGTATATGCGCCTGTAAATGGAAAATGCATCGATATAGAATTGGTAAATGATCGAACATTCGCTGAAAAAATGCTTGGTGATGGAGTTGCAATCATTCCTAGTAATAATGTGATTTGTTCACCAGCAGATGGAGAAATTATTATGTTATTCAATACATTACACGCATTTGGTATTCGAATGAAAAATGGTAATGAATTGCTAATTCATATTGGAATTGATACTGTTGAATTGAATGGTGAAGGGTTTACTGCTTGTAAATGTCTTCATGAAACTGTGAAAAAGGGACAAGAAATTATTCGCTTTGATGGCGATTTCATGAAAAAGAAAAACATAGATATGACAACAATGATTGTTGTGACAAAACAAGTGGGTAATACATATCAAAAAGAATGCATAGATATGCTTGTTTCAAATGAAGATTGTATTTTGAGAAATATGTGAGGTAAGTATGAAACTTTTAAAAAAGATAAATAATAATTTCGCTTTGGCATTAGATAATCGTGGGGAAACGATTATTGTTGAAGGAAAAGGAATCGGATTTCAAAAAATGCCTTGTGAATTATCCAATTTGAAGTTGGTAACTCGCTCGTATTATGATTTTGATGAACGCTATATCGAGTTGCTTACAGAAATACCCTATGAAGTCGTCTTTGTAGCAAATGTTATACATAAACACATTCGTGAAAGAATCAATTGCACGATGAATCCTAATCTTCCTTTTATATTAGCGGATCATATCGCATTTAGCATACAACGATGGGAAAAAAATATATCATTGAAAATGCCTATGTATTATGATTTACAACAGTTGTATCCACTAGAGTTTGATATCGCTGAATTTGGACTACATGTCATAGAAGATGAACTTGGAATCGCTTTGCCAAAAGAAGAAATCTTTGGGATTGCATTGAATATCATCAATTCTCAAATGAATATGGAATTTTCTAATACAGAAGAAGATTTCCAAAGGTGGATACAAGTATTTACAGAAATCATAGAAAATTTCATGAGTGTAACGATTGCAAAAGATTCGTTTAATTATTCGCGCTTTGTAAGTCATATACGATACTTATATCAACGTACAAAAGATGGGAAAAATATAGAAAGTGATAATATAAAAATGTATCAATCGCTTAGGGAAGGATTTCCTACTGCATTCCATTGTTCCATGGAAATTAGCAACTATTTAATGAAAGAAGAAAACATCATCCTAGATGATGAAGAAAAAATATATTTAATTTTGCATATCAATCGATTATGTGATAGAGTGGACTGTAACCGAAAGGGCATAACCCCGAACATATAAAACTATTTTTGTTTTATTTTTGTTTGGGTTTTTATTTGGCAAATACAATGTAATGCGCGCTTATATTGTTTTGTATATAAAATATATTAAGGAGAAATTTATGATGAAAAATAACAACTATATCCAACTTGCTGATCAAATTATTGAATGCATAGGAAGTCAGGATAATGTAAGCTTTTTAACGCACTGTGTTACTCGTTTAAGATTTGTTTTAAAGGATAAATCCGTTGCAAGAATAGAAGAAATAGAAAATCTTGATGGCGTCATGGGCTGTCAATGGCAAGGAGGACAATTACAAATTATTATCGGACAAGATGTAGATGAAGTTTATAAAATTATCAATACCAAAATTGAAATAACAGATGATCAATTACCAAAGGAAGCGGATAAAGAAACATCGGTTAAAAAGAAGGGTTTTAAGGAAATAGGAAGTGCAATATTGGATGGATTTTCTGGTTGTTTAACACCAATCATTCCGATGTTAATTGTTTCAGCAATATTTAAAACCTTAACTGCTGTATTAGGCGCTAATATGTTAAATGCAATCTCTGAAACAAGCGATGTATTTATATTATTTACATTTGTTGGAGATACTCCATTTTATTTCTTGCCAATTGCTGTTGGCTACACCGCTGCAAAGAAGTTTGGAGCTAGTCCAATCTTAGGTATTTTGATGGGAGCTATATTAATACATCCTACCTTCTTGGCAATGGCTAGTGAGGGGAAAGGTTTCACGGTATTAGGAATACCTAGTCTAGTTCAAAATTACACATCAAGCATCATTCCTTCTATACTTTCTGTATGGGTATTGTCGTATGTAGAAAAAGTATTAAACAACTATATTCCTGCTGTATTAAAAACGGTTTTTTGTCCATTTTTGACAATCTTAATCATGTTACCACTTGCATTGTGTATATTTGGTCCAGCGGGACACTTCTTAGGAGAGTATATATCTAACTTCTTTATGTTTATGGGACAATCTGGTGGAATCACAAAAATATTAGCAATTGCGTTGATAGCTGCAACTTGGCAATTCTTGGTGATGACAGGAATGCATTGGCTTCTTATTACAACCAGTATGGTAGTTATGGCAGAAGCAGGACAAGAGTCATTTGTTTTAGCATCCAGTTGTGCAGCATTTTCCGTCGGAGGAATGTGTTTAGGTGCTCTTCTTAGACAAAAGAATGTGAAGGATAAATCCCTATCGTTATCTTATATCGTTGCGCAATTAATCGGAGGTATAACAGAACCAGGGTTATATGGAATTGGTTTGCGATATGTAAAAGCTTTGATTGGTATGATTGCTGGTGGTTTTGCTGGAGGTCTATATGCAGGAATTACTGGTCTTACTGCTTATCAAATTATACCAGTGGGCAATTTCTTAAGTTTATTAGATTTTGTGGGTGGAGGAAACATGAATTTCATAAATGGAATTATTGCCGCTGTCATTGCCTTTGTGGTTGCTGCAATCGTAACCTTCTTTATCAGTGACAATTATGATGAAAACGTGAGTAAGGTTTAACCATGCCTCGTAAAAAAATCCTTTTAAGAGCTGACGATCTAGGCTATAGTGAAGGTATAAATATGGGTATTTATGATTGTGTAAAACAAGGTGTACTAAAAACGATTGGGTGCATAGTGAATACAACATATTCTCAAACTGGAATAAATCTTTTAAAAGATGAGGATGTTTGTTTAGGATTACATGTAAATATAACTTCAGGAAAAAGACTTTCTAAAGAGGGGAATTTGAGTTTTATTTCGAAAAATGGGCATTTTGTTAAACTTAATAAGGACGTATATGATTCGTGTTTGAAACATGATGAAGTATGTCTGGAAGTTGAGGAGCAGTACCAAAAATTTAAAGAGTTAGCAAATCGTAAACCAGATTACATGGAAGGACATGCGCTCTTGCATACTGTATATCTAAAAGCAATTGAAGTAGTGGCAAAAAAACATAACGTCTTGTTTATTCCATCGCTAATCCATCATGATGATGCACTTATGATCAAAGAAATTCCTTTATATTTCTGGATGGAAAGCATGAGCGATAATTATCATCCAATGCAATGTTTTCAAAAGATATGTTCAAATAGGCGTGAGGGGTGTGAGGTAATGATTTTACATCCAGGTTATATCGATACATATTTATGCGAAAATTCATCATTATTAAAAGCGAGGGAAATGGAGGTTGAATTTATAATGCATTTAGATAACATCGTTTCAGATAAGGATAACATCGAATTCGTGACGTACAAAGATTTCGTAAGGGGTGTTAAGTTTTGAGTTTAGCAATCATCCAACAAATGTTCGTTTTACTAATTATGATGTTCGTAGGGTATCTATGTAGAAGGGTAGGAATGCTTAATGAAATAAGCGTTCCTATCATATCTAAAATTGTCTTAAACATAGGCATACCTGCTACTGTAATCGTATCAGTGATGCAAGATAACTCACTTTCCTACAATATGCTATTACTGTATTTGGTTGGATTCATGTTGTTTAATATCATGTGTGCATGTATTGCCAAAATAGTTGTTAAAACCTTTAAAATAACAAAGGATGCAAATCTATTTCAATTCATGTATATGTTTTCAAATATCGGTTTTATGGGATTTCCTGTATTACAAGCAATTTTAGGAGAGAAAGCATTACTGTATGCAGTATTATTTCTCATTCCAAGCAATTTGATGATGTTTTCTTATGGTGAGCAGTTGATGAATAATCAAAGCAAATTTACGATAAAAAAATTGATGAATGCACCTATTATAGCGTCCTTTATTGCGTTATTGATATGTGTTTTCAATATTCAAATTCCTGAAGTCCTTATTATGCCATTGCGCTCATTGAGTAATGTAACAACCCCACTTGCAATGATGATTATCGGTATATCTTTATATGGACATAATATTCTAAAAGTAATAACGGATAAACAAGCATTGCTCTTTACAACTATTAAGTTAATGATACTACCTTGTATATATTGTTTGATTTTAAATCTGTTTCATATTCCAATATTGTTTCAAATTATATTAGTTTTGATGATGGCTATGCCAATACCATCCAATACCATTGTTTATGCAAGTCTTTATAACAAGAATATAGATTTGGTAGGGCATGTATCTATTCTCACAAGTATACTTTGTGTTTTCACAATCCCTTTACAATACCATCTTGTTTTGTTTTTAAACAGTTGTTTCGTATAATATTGGCATTTACTTTATACAGTCGTTTATAATCGTATACATACAGAATGCGTGCGCGTAGCACGTTTTTCTATTTAAAATTTAACTGTAAGATCAACACAATGAAATAGAGCATTTCGATACAACCTCACATATGATAGAAAAACTATGTGATATAGATAAATTCATTGATAATAGTGCTTAAATATGGTATATTATCTTATGCTTGGTCGAAAAAGGAGAATTCATGGATACGTATTATGAAGATATATTGAGCAAAGTGAAACAATTGATGGAGGAAGAAGACTTTCAAAGTGCTTATAAGATTTTGGAAGAAGAACTTTCTATGCCCTATATTCCAAGAAATATGGAGGCAAAACTCATCGAAGCTTACAATGCATGTCGTAGTGAATTAAAACTCAATCAAAGTAAGGTTTATGAGGAAGAAGATGTCGATGTGATGCTCGCTGGATCACTTGAAGAACAGTTTCTAGCGATTGAGCAGTTAAAGAAAAGTAATATTCGTAATCATTTTGAAGCAATTCAAAACTATTTGTCTGGAGATGTGAATGTGTTGGTTCGAGCAATGCTGATTGAAGCAATGATGGAACAAAACATTACGGATGAATTCACGAGTAAAGTAGAAGGTATGGATGTAACATTCTCTCCTTGTGCCATTGAAATGCCAATGGAGGCAGAAGGAGTTAGTGCTGCGATCAATATCTTACGCGAATGGTTTGAAAACGACAATCCAACCTTCACCATTATGTGTGTAGAAACACTTGTAAAGGAAGCTTATATGCGTTTACCTTTCAATATTGATGAAGATGAAAAAGAGGCTCTAGCCTGTGCGATTGCTCGTTACGTATTCTTTGCTCATGAAGAATTTGATGCATGGAAAGCATTCAGTGAAGAAAAAGAACTTGCACAATATGAGGGTTATGAATTATTATTAAGTACGTATGATATCTTATAAAGAAGTAAATGAGTTGTCGTAAATATAGTAGGAGGTATGGACAATGAGTTCAACATGGGAATTAAAAGAAAAATCAACAGGAGAATTAACAACAAGTGTCGATGGTGAAGCTTGGAAAGCAGCACAAAAGAAAACTTACAACAAAATGGCGAAAAAAGTGAACTTGCCAGGATTCCGTCCAGGTCAAGCACCAGCTGCATTAGTAAAAAAACAAATTAGTACACAGAGTGTATTAATGGAAGCAATCGATGAAGTAGCGGGAGAAGCATTATCTGCAGCTATTAAAGAACATGACTTATGGGTAGTTTCTCGTCCTTCTTTGGATGTTGAAAGTATCGATGAAGACAAAGTTACTTTCAAATTTATCGTTGCGGTAAAACCAGAAGTTAAACTTGGAAAATTCAAAGGTTTAGATATTAAGAAAGACGAAGTTAAAGTTGATGATGCGGATGTAACTGCAGATGTTGAACGTTTAGCTGAACGCTTTGCGGATTTAGTAGTAAAAGAAGAAGGTAAAGTTGAAAACGGAGATACAGCTGTTATCGATTTTGAAGGATTCAAAGATGAAGTACCTTTCGAAGGCGGAAAAGGTGAAGACTATCCATTGGTAATCGGAAGTGGTTCCTTTATTCCTGGTTTTGAAGAACAAGTACTTGGTATGAAGAGTGGAGATACAAAAGATCTTAACGTAACTTTCCCAGAAGAATACCAAGCTGCAGAACTTGCTGGTCAACCAGTTGTGTTCAAAGTAACTGTAAAAGAAATCAAATCTAAAGTATTACCTGAAATCAATGATGAATTGATCAAACAGGCGAAAATTGAAGGTGTTGAAACAGTTGATGCATATAAAGAATATGCTAAGAAAAACTTAGAAGAATCAAAAGAACGTGAAGCTACGCAGAAGTTTGAAAATGATATTTTAACTGCTGTTACAGAAGCTAGTGAAGTTGAAATTCCTGATGTTATGATCGAGGATGAAACAGATAACTTAGTTCGTGATTTCGAACAACGTTTACAATCACAAGGATTTGGAATGGAACAATTCTTACAAATCACTGGAAACACTGTAGAAGGTATCCGTGAAGAAATGAAGAAAGACGCTTTTGGAAAAGTAAAAGTACGTCTTGTATTAGAGGCAATCGCTGCTGAAGAAAAAATTGAAGTAAGTGAAGCTGATATTGAAAAAGAATTAGAAACTGTTGCGAACACTTACAACATGCCATTAGAAAAAGTAAAAGAACTTATTTCTGGTGATGCTATTTCTTATGATTTACGTATTCGTAAAGCATTAGATTTGATCAAAGAATCAGCTGGTAAGTAATCTTGAAAGACGCCTTACGCGTCTTTTTTCTTTCCTGTTTCTGATGCTGTTTTAAAAGTGTGGAAACATGTGAAATTAGCACTAAATAGTTGACAGTGCTAATAGAATATCATATACTATTAGCAGACATAGAGGAAGAGTGCTAGTATGCATCTATTTTCTAAGCATATGAGTGGATTCTCCATATGTTCTATGTGACAATCTATTTGAAAGTAATATAATAAGTTATGAGTTTGTGATATGCAGTGTAAGCTATGATAGACACTGTAACTTAGAAAGGAGTAATGAAGATGAGTGAACAAGAGTTGATCCCTACACTTCCATTGGTATGTACACGTGGTGTTATTGTATTTCCAGATCAGGAAGTCATTATTGATGTAGGAAGAGATAAATCGATTCGTGCTATCGAAGAAGCACAAGAGAATGAGCAAAGCCAAGTTGTTTTGGTTGCGCAAAAAGATCTTGCACTAGAAGAACCGAATATAAATGATTTATATGCATTTGGTACTTTATGCCAAATTAAGCATGTACGTCGTATGGAAGGTTATTTACGTGTAAAGTTTAGAGGAATTCAAAGAGTTGAAATTCAAACGGTTACCAATGATGATACGATGATGAGTACATCCTTTGTAGTTCGTAAAAATATTGCACAGGATGGTATGGAGGAAATTGCATTAGTTCGTAAAATTGCTAAGCAATTTGAAGAAATTGAAGCTGTTTCTCAAGCGATTCCAAAAGAAATGATCAATGAATTAGCAAAAGGGGTATCTGCGCCACAACTTGCAGATCAGATATCTCAGTTGTTTCCTTTTACATTAGAAAAACGACAAGAATTACTTGAAACATTAGGTATTAATGATCGTTTATTCTTAATCCTTCAAGAAATTGAAAGTGAAAAAGAACTATCTGAAATCGAAAATAAGATTAACGATAAAGTAAAAACGCGTATTGAAGAAAGTCAAAAAGAGTATTACTTACGTGAGAAAATGCGAGCGATTAAAGAAGAATTAGGAGATGTACCAGATGGTGATCAAGATGTAGAAGCAATTCGCAAACGTCTTGAAGAAAATTCTTATCCAGAAAATATCAAAGAAAAAGTTCGTGATGAATTATCACGTTATGAAATGTTACCAGCAGCAAGTGGTGAAACTGGTGTTATCAAAACGTATATCGATTGGTTAATGGATTTGCCTTGGTGGCAAGAATCTAAAGACAATGATGATTTAACAAAGGCAAGTGATACACTTGACGCAGATCATTATGGATTAGAAAAAGTAAAAGAACGTATTTTAGAGTATTTAGCTGTAAAGCAAATGACGAATTCTTTAAAAGCGCCAATTATTTGTCTTGTTGGTCCTCCAGGAGTTGGTAAGACATCTCTTGCTAAATCTGTGGCAAGAGCATTGCAACGTGAATTTGTGAAAATATCTTTAGGTGGAGTAAAAGATGAATCTGAAATACGAGGACATCGTAGAACTTATCTAGGAAGTATGCCAGGACGATTCATTCAAGCAATGAAAAAAGCTGGCACTATCAATCCTGTCTTCTTAATCGATGAAATCGATAAGATGGCAAGTGATTATAAAGGGGATCCAGCAAGTGCTATGCTAGAAGTGTTAGACCCTGAACAAAACTCTTTCTTCTCTGATCACTATATTGAAGAAAACTACGATTTAAGTAAAGTACTTTTTATTGCGACAGCAAATTACTTGGAAAACATTCCAAATGCATTGCGTGATCGTTTAGAAATTATTGAGTTATCTTCTTATACAGAACTAGAAAAGATTGAAATAGCGAAACGTCATCTTGTAAGTAAACAATTGATTGAGAATGGTTTAAAACCATCACAAATGAAATTGGAAGATGACATGATTACTTATCTTGTGCGTTATTATACAAGAGAGAGTGGTGTACGTCAGTTAGAACGTGTAATTGCGACAATTTGTCGTAAGAGTGTTCTAGCAATCTTAAAAGATAAAAAACGTTCCATCAAAGTTACTAAGAAATTAATCAAAGAATGGCTTGGTAATGAAAAAGTGGATTATGGAAAACGTGAAACAAAAGATCAAGTTGGAACAGTTACTGGACTTGCCTATACTTCTTTTGGTGGAGATATTCTACAGATTGAGGTTAATCATTTTGAAGGTAAGGGGAAATTGGTGATCACTGGTCAATTGGGCGATGTGATGAAAGAATCCGCATCTATTGCGTATGATTATGTTCGAGCAAATGCGAATAAATATAAAATTAGCTCTGATATTTTTGAAAAGAGTGATGTTCATATTCACGTACCAGAAGGTGCGGTTCCAAAAGATGGACCAAGTGCGGGTGTAACTCTTACGACTGCCTTGATTTCCTCTTTAAGTAATGTTCCTGTAAAAGCGGATTTGGCAATGACAGGTGAAGTAACATTACGAGGACACGTACTTCCAATTGGTGGTTTAAGAGAAAAATCTATGGCTGCACATCGTTGTGGTATTTCAACCATCGTTATTCCAAAAGCAAATGTGAAAGATTTAGATGATATTCCAGCAGCAGTAAAAGAAAGTGTTAAGTTCATTCCAGTCGATCGTATTTCTCAAGTACTGGATGCGGCTTTGGTGAAATAAATGATAACCTTTCAGAAAGCTGAATTAGTAGTTTCTGCGCCAGAAAAGAAGTTCTGGCCAGAAACTGATTTACCTGAAATCGTTCTAGCAGGACGTTCCAATGTAGGGAAAAGTAGCTTTATCAATGCTATGTGCACACGTAAGAAACTTGCCTATGTAGGAAACACTCCAGGTAAAACACGCTTATTAAACTTCTTTAATTTAGATGATAAATATATGTTTGTGGATGTCCCAGGGTATGGGTATGCCAACATATCAAAAAATCAACTGATTAGATTTGGTCAAATGATGGAGGATTATTTCTCTGGTCGCGTACAGAAAAAAGGATTGGTCATGTTAGTGGATGCTAGACATAAACCAACAGACGATGATAAGACAATGTTAGAATTTGCTCGTTATTATGAAATCCCAATTGCTGTTGTTGCGACAAAGACAGATAAAGTACCATCAACAAAACTAAAACATCAATTAGCAATCATCAAAGATACTTTAAAACTATCTTGCGATGAACCACTCTTTCCTTTCTCAGCAGAGAAAAAAGAAGGAATGGAAGCTGTATGGGATTATTTAATTCCTATCTTTGAATCCTAAGCGTATCGAAAGATACGTTTTTTTGTTCAGCTAATTGATTGTTTCATTTGAATATCTATAAGAAAACGATAGTTTATCTTTTTAAAATATTTTTTCAAAAAAAGCAAAGATTACAAAAATTATGATATGCTAAGAAAAAGGAGAAATGAAAATGGAAGCAAAAGGAAAGAATTATTTAAAAATCACTGGGGTACTTGAACTTGTATTAGGAATCATTTTAGTAGCTTTATTAGTTTATATTACAAGTTTAGATAAGGGGTCATCTATACAAATCTTTGGTTCAAATCCAGATGGATTTACATTTGTACAATTGGCACTTGCTTGGTTACAAGCTGGTCTTTGTATAGTTGCGGGTATTACAGGAATTGTATTAGCAAATAAGCCTAAAGCTTATAAAGTATGTATGTTCTTTGGTCTTGTACTTATTTTTGTAGCTATCTCAAATAGTTTTTATTCTGATTTCAACATTCAGAACATTATGAAAGAAATATGTGTGTATATTATTCCTGTATATTATTATTATGGGGCCGCAAAAAATAAACAATCTTTATAGAAGAATATTTGCGAATAAGAAAACGTCCAATCTTAGGAGAGGACGTTTTTTGTATATTGTTATTTATGTTCCACTGCAAGAATCAATTCTTTTGCATATGGTAAAGATTCAATCCATGCACATACATCATGCCATTCATCTAACTTATGAGCTCTTCTTGCATAGTAAATGTTCATTAATGTTTCATAGTTTAAAGAACATGTACGAAGTTGGTGATAATTGTTTGGCAATAATTGAATCATAGAATACCAAATTGTTTTATCTTTGGTTTCTAAGTATTCCAAACGTAATTCTTCTAGTACTTGAATGGTTGCCTTTAGGGAATCTAATGCTTTTTCATTCATATGGTCATGAGAGAAATCATTGATATCAAATGGCTTACTTGCAATTTTATGCATCGTTGATGTTGAGTTTGCGACTGTAGCCACTTTGTATGTATCATATTCTTTCCACCAATATAAAGGGGCAGTGAAATCTACCGATACAAAAATTTGACGAATAAACTTACGGTGGTCACTTCCTGCTTTTGCTAAACGTTGTGCCAAATCTAAGTCATTTGGTCCCATTACGAAATTCCCTTTATCATCATACGTTGAATCCATGCGATGCCAGCTATTCATTGGGTTACGAGCGCCACGGATTGCGTTTTCAAAATTCATTACACTAGTTCTTTCAATTAAAATCATAGGATTACCTCTTTTCTTGTATCTATTCTATCATATTTTTATTGGAAACTGTAGATATATGCGTACGATTCCATGGCATAATTTCTTCCATATCAACATACATACTGATAGGAGGGTCCTGCATATGAAAACGATGAAGATTGAAAAGAAATTATTATTCGCAGAGAAAATACAAGAAGTGAATCAATTAGAAGTGAAATCAGCCTTAATGTATCAAAAAGAAGAAGATGGAAGTGTTCGTGCAACTGGTCCATTGTTTGTTCGTGGAAGCATGCGTTTGGATGATGGGGATGTACAAACATTTCAAGAAGTATTGGATATGGATGTGTTAGCACCTGCTCATAAACTATCAAGTGAACCGTTTGCTCTACATGTGAAAGATTATTATGCGGATGTTGTGGAAGATGGTATAACACTAGCAGTGAATATGAATATTTTAGGATTAAAAGAAGAGGCGAGTGAAGATTATAAAGAAGTAAGTAAGAGTGTACCTTTGCCAGTTATAGAACCTGTTATAGAGGAACAAGATGAAGAAATGGTAACGCAACCAGAAGAAGTCGGAATGGTTGTGGATGAATTTGAAGATCTCTTTGAAGAGAGTGATACAACATATACATCCTATCGTATGGTAGTCGCAAAACCCGAGGATAGTTATGCAAGTATCGCGAAGCGTTATGATGTAAGTGAAGAGGACTTGCGAAGTGCTAATCGAAACAAAGATGTTGTAGGAAAATCTTTGGTTGTATTGCCTTTTTAAAAGTTCCTGTTGAAACTTGTGCTTCTTTTGTTTATAATGATAAAGTAAAAACTATGAAAAGAAGGAGTACACATATGTAGTTTTCAAAGAGAGCTTTCGTTTGGTGAAAGAAAGTAGGCACATATGTAGAAGGTAGTCTTGGAGTTGATATTCTGAACATAAGTAGGAATATACGCAGATCCGGCGTTAACGGTAATGAGGCATATAACATAATATGTAAAATAAGGTGGTACCACGTAAAGCGTCCTTTGTAGGATGCTTTTTTTGTTTAAGGAGGGATCGTATGCGTTTAGATATGCCAGTAGTAGAAACGAGTCGTCTTCTACTTCGTCCTGTGGAAGAAGGGGATGCCTGTGATTTGTTCGAAGTTTATAAATCGCCAGAAGTCACAAAATATCTAAGCTTTCCATGTCACGAAGATGTAGATGTTACATTACAACTAATCAAAACAAGATATCTTCCTTATCAAAGGATGTGTATACCACAAGCATGGGTTATGGTATGGAAGGAACAGGAAAAGGTCATCGGGACTTTACGAGTCCATACGATAGAAGATGATATTGGTGAAATTGGATATGCACTGCATCCTGCGTATTGGCACAAGGGGATTATGAAAGAAGCCTTAAAGGAACTAGTAAACGTTGCCTTTGAGCATATAGGGGTACGTCGATTAGAAGCAAAATATGAAGTCGACAATATGGGAAGTGAACATGTCTTAAAGGCGTGTGGGTTTCAAAAAGAAGGAATCCTTCGACAGTATGCGAAATTAAGTGATAAACAGTATCATGATATGGTCTTAGCGGCTATATTAAAAGATGATTTGAAAGGAGAATAACGATGAGAAAAGAATTAAATCAAAAATATGATCACAATCAAGTAGAACAAGAACATTATAAGACATGGTTAGAGAAAGGCTATTTTACAGCAGGGGATACATCAAAAAATCCGTTTTGTATTGTAATACCTCCACCAAATGTAACTGGAAAGCTTCATTTGGGACATGCATGGGATACAACGTTACAAGATATTGTAGCTCGTTATAAACGTTTACAAGGGTGTGATACATTATGGCTTCCTGGTATGGATCATGCGGGTATTGCGACACAAGCAAAAGTAGATGAACGTTTAAAGGGAGAAGGTATTTCACGTTATGATATAGGACGTGAAAAATTCCTAGAACGTGCTTGGGAGTGGAAAGAAGAATATGCTTCTACCATTCGTACACAGTGGGCAAAGATGGGACTTTCTTTAGATTACACTAGAGAGCGTTTTACGTTGGATGATGGGTTATCTAACGCTGTACGTAAAGTGTTTGTGGACTTATATAACGATGGATTGATCTATCAAGGAGAACGTATTATTAACTGGGATCCTCAGGCAAAGACAGCGTTATCCAATATTGAAGTATTACACAAGGAAATCGAAGGTGCGATGTATTACTTCAAATATAAAATTGTAGAAAATGGAAAAGAATTGGTAATTGCGACAACACGTCCTGAAACGATGTTTGCCGATCAAGCAATTTTTGTACATCCAGATGATGAACGTTACACAGATATCGTTGGCATGCATGTTATCAATCCAGCAAATCAAGAAGAACTTCCTATCATGGCAGATGATTATATCGATATGAGTTTTGGTACTGCCGTCATGAAATGTACACCAGCACATGATCCAAATGACTTTGCCTTAGCGAAGAAATATAACTTACCAATGCCAATTTGTATGCATCCAGATGGTACGATGAATGAAATGGCACATAAATATGAAGGAATGGATCGTTTCGCATGTCGTAAAGCATTGGTCGCTGACTTTGAAAAAGATGGTGTAGTAGATCATATTGATACACATATGCATCAAGTAGGGCACTCTGAAAGAACGGGTGTTATTGTAGAACCATATTTATCAAAACAATGGTTTGTTAAAATGAAACCATTGGCACAAGATGTATTAGAACATCAAGAAGATGAAGAACAACGTATCAATTTTTATCCTAAGCGTTTTGAAAAGACATTCCAACAATGGTTAGAGAATATTGAAGATTGGTGTATTTCACGTCAATTATGGTGGGGGCATCGTATTCCTGCTTGGTATCATAAAGAGAGCGGTGAAATCTATGTAGGGTTAGATGATCCAAAAGATAAGGATCAATGGATTCAAGATGAAGATGTATTAGATACTTGGTTCTCTAGTGCATTATGGCCTTTTTCTACTTTAGGTTGGCCAGAAAAAACACCTGACTTAGAACGTTATTTTCCTAATGATGTGTTAGTGACTGGGTATGATATCATTTTCTTCTGGGTAGCACGTATGGCATTTCAGACTCGTTATTGTATGAAGAATCGTCCATTCAAGGATGTTTTAATACATGGGCTTGTTCGTGATCCACAAGGTAGAAAAATGAGTAAGTCATTGGGGAATGGTGTAGATCCAATGGATGTTATCGAACATTATGGAGTTGATGCATTACGTTTCTTCCTAACAACAAACTCAACACCAGGACAAGATTTACGTTTCTCTGAGGAGAAAGTAGAATCAAGTGCAAACTTTATCAATAAAATTTGGAATGCATCTCGTTTTGTTCTTATGCAGTGTGGAAATGATATGGATGTAAAAGATATTGATTTATCAAATGTATCCATGATTGATAAATGGATCTTACGTCGTTTCAATGAAGTATTAGCAAGTGTTAGTGCGAACATGGATAAATATGAATATGCTCTTGTTGGAAATGAATTATACAGTTTTGTATGGGATGATTTCTGTAGCTGGTATATTGAATTAAGTAAAGCTGGTCTTATGAGTGATGATGTTGTTACACAGATGGCAAGTAAGTCAACATTGGTTAGTGTATTAAGTGGAATCTTGCGTATGTTACATCCTTTCATGCCATTTGTAAGTGAAGAGATTTATCAAGCAATTCCTCATGAGATGGAAAGCATTAATTTGGATTGCTGGCCAACTAGCATTGCTGTGGATTTGAGTGATGAAGAAATGACTTCTATCAAACAGTTGATCACGATGATTGAAGCTGTTCGTAGTATCAAAGCGGATTATAACTTAAAACCAAGCTTTGATATTGATGTTATCATTAAAAATGAACATGGAGATATATTGCCAAGTGATACAAAAATCAATGCCATCTTACAAAAGATGTGTCATGCTAGTTGGGTTAGCGAAGATCGAGAAGAAGAAATGATGGTTCGTTCTATCTTGAATGGCACACTATCTGTTCCTTTGGCTTCGATTATCAACGTTGAAGAAGAAATTGAAAAACTTACAAAAGAACTTGCGAAACTTCAAGGGGAAATTAAACGTGGAGAGGGAATGCTTGCGAACCCTAACTTTACCAATAAGGCTCCAGAAGCTAAAGTAAATGCAGAAAAAGAAAAATTAGAAGGCTATAAATCACAGTATACGATTGTTGAAAAACAATTGGAAGACATGAAGAAGAAAGCTTAAATACGATACTATAGTAGGTTGTATATATATTTATGAAATATGTATCATTTTATGAAAGAAACTATGTAAAATTATGAAAACACCTTGACTTATAACGCATTTGGGTGTAGGCTTAAAACAATATATAGAAGGGAGATTATTATGGAAATAGAATACATCAAGGCTAAAACATTGAAAGAAAAGCCAGATCAGAATAATTTAGGATTTGGTAAATACTTTACAGATCATATGTTCACAATCGATTGGACAACAGAAAAGGGATGGCACAATGCGAAGATTGAACCATATGCGCCAATTTGTATGGACCCGGCAACGTTAGTATTGCATTATGCACAAGAAACCTTTGAGGGATTGAAAGCTTATAGAACAAAAGATGGACGTATCTTATTATTCCGTCCTGAAATGAATGGACGTCGTATGATCAATTCTAATCGTCGTTTATGTATGGCAGAATTACCTGAAGATATGTTTGTAGAAGCAGTTGAAAAAATTGTTGCTTATGAACAAGATTGGATTCCTACTGCTGAAGGTACTTCTTTGTATATTCGACCATTTATGTTCGCGAGTGAGGCTGCAGTTGGGGTGCATCCTAGCAATGCATATAAATTTATCATTTTATTATCACCAGTAGGAGCGTATTATCCAGAAGGTGTTAATCCAATTAAAATTTATGTTGAAGATGAATACGTTCGTGCAACAAAAGGTGGTACAGGCTTTACGAAATGTGGTGGAAATTATGCCGCAAGTATTGCCGCACAAGTGAAAGCAGAAAAGCTTGGTTATACACAGGTACTTTGGTTAGATGGTGTTGAACGTAAATATGTAGAAGAAGTTGGTACAATGAATGTTATGTTTAAAATCGATGGTAAAATCATTACTGCACCATGTGATGGAACTGTATTGCCAGGGGTAACACGTGATTCTATTCTACAAATTCTCTCTTCTTGGGGTTATGAAGTTGAAGAGCGTCACTTAGCAATTGATGATTTGATGGAAGCAGGAAGAAATGGTACCTTAGAAGAAGCGTTTGGTACAGGAACTGCAGCTGTAATCTCTCCAGTTGGGGAATTGAACTACAAAGGAGAAATCACCATTATCAATGATTTTAAAACAGGTACGTTAACACAAAAATTATATGATACATTAACTGGTATACAATGGGGTGATGTAGAAGATACTTTTGGTTGGACACGCGAAGTTAAATAATATGTGAAAGAGTCAGCTATGCTGGCTCTTTTCTTAAAAGGAGACCAACTATGAACTTGTCAAGTAAAACATGAAAAAAAATAAGACACGATAAAAAGAACTAACAAGGTAGCTAATTTAAAAAGATAGATGAAAAGAAAGTCTAATCTAAAATAAAT
>NZ_JBSPFA010000031.1:0-32927 GCF_053848885.1 Amedibacillus sp. YH-ame10 | reverse complement strand
GATTTTCTAGAGAATCAAAAGTAAAAACTTGTCGTGTCCTTCTTTGGCTCTTCTTAGAGCCTTTTCGTCATGTTTTTTTCGTTTTCTCTCATTTCCACTTAAATTATGCAAGTTCCTAATAGAAAATATAGAGCAGGTTAGTCAATAACCTGCTCTTTTCTATTCTCTCATCAATCGATTGATATGGATGATTAGAAATGACATTTCTTCATCCGTTATCAACATCTGATATTTATCATATAAGAAGTTTTTAATTTTATTCGCAACCTCTGCTTCTTTATGGTATACATTCTTTTGATTCATATAGAAGTTATGTTCTGTATCTTCTAACATTTTATCCGTAAAGAAACGTTCTACGAAGAAGCGTATATGTGTTACAAAACGCAAATAATGAATACTATCTTTATGAAAGTCTTTATTCAAAGAATAGCGTACAAGACTTACAATATCGCCAATCAATTTTGAATAGCGTGCACTATCGTACTCTGGATTGTTCGTAGCTTGTGCATTTACAAGATGAAAGGCAATATTCACAGCCTCATCTTCTGATAAACTGATCTTTAATCTTTCATTTATATAATTCAAACATTCTAAGGCGACTTGATATTCTTTCGGATAAAAGTTTTGTATTTCCCAACTTAATCGATTTGTAATCACCATATTCTTTTGAAAACGCTCGATTGCAAAGTTCAAGTGGTCCGCCATCAAAAAGTATAAGTTATCATTGAAACTAGTTGATAATTCTTTCTTTGCTAGCTGAATTACTTCACTTGTAACTTCTAACACTTCCTCAGTAATAGAACCTAGCATTTCCGCAATCTGTAAAGACTTTGTATTGCTAACAGGAATGAACTGTTGATATTGTGCATGATCCTCTTTTATTTCTTCACCTTGTTTGCGATTATAACCAATCCCTTTTCCTAAAAGGATAAATTCTTTGTTATTTGCATCTTCCGCTAAGACAACGCTAGAATTTAATACCTTTTTAATTTTAATCATGCACTCACCTCCGTTCATTCAAAATTTAGATGATTATTTTCAATTACGTTCTTATACCAATAGAAGGAATCCTTACGATAACGATCATAACTTCCATTTCCATTATCGTCAATATCTACATAAACAAACCCATAACGTTTTGAAATCTGTTTTGTGGATTCACTAATCAAATCGATACAAGCCCAAGAAGTATATCCCATTAACTCTACACCGTCTTCTACAATTCCATCAAGCATGCTTTTGAAATGTTGGCGATAGTAATCAATACGATATTCATCATGTACCTTTCCATCCATCAATTCATCTTTTGCACCTAAACCATTTTCTACTATGAACAATGGTTTACGATAACGATCATATAGTTCTACCATAGAGATACGAAGTCCAATTGGATCTATTTGCCATCCCCAATCACTGGATTTCAAATATGGATTTTTTAATCCCATAACGGTATTCCCTGCTGTTGTTTCCATACCCGTTTCATCATCTGCCACACAACTAGACATATAGTAACTAAAAGAAACGAAATCAACAGGATACTCTCTCATAATTTTATCATCATTTTCTTCTTTATGAATATGAATGTCATGATTTTTATAATAACTTAATAGATAAGATGGATATTCTCCAAATACTTGTGTATCAGAGTATGCGTAAATATTACGCATTTTTTGTTGTGCCTTCAAAATATCTTCAGGTTTACAAGTCATAGGATAGTAAGATAATTTTGTAATCATACAGCCTACCTTAGAATCAGGAATAATTTCATGACATATTTTCGTAGCTAATGCACTTGCGACAAATTGATGATGCATTGCTTGATAACATACTTCCTCGAAGTTTTTATTTGGGAAACGATCTTCAATCAAACCTCCTGTTGTATAAGGATGACGAATGATACTATCAATTTCATTAAATGTTAACCAGTACTTTACTTTGTTCTTATATCGCTCACAAATAACCTTAACATATCGTTCAAAAAACGATACTACTTCTCTAGAATACCATCCATCATAGTT
Organism: Amedibacillus sp. YH-ame10; assembly: GCF_053848885.1. Classification (NCBI taxonomy): domain Bacteria; kingdom Bacillati; phylum Bacillota; class Erysipelotrichia; order Erysipelotrichales; family Erysipelotrichaceae; genus Amedibacillus; species Amedibacillus sp. YH-ame10. Next base: position 30,909 of record NZ_JBSPFA010000031.1, on the reverse strand, counting down.
TAAAACTAAGTTTAATGGTGGTTCATAGTGAGACATGGTTACTAAAGGTTCAATTCCATACTTATGCAGTTCATCAAATACATCATCATAAAACTGCAGTCCTGCTTCATTAGGTTCTTGATCATCACCATTTGGAAAGATTCTACTCCACGCGATTGACATACGGAACACTTTAAATCCCATCTCTGCCATCAAAGCAATATCTTCTTTATAACGGTGATAAAAATCACTCCCATGACGTTTTGGATAGTTTGTAATATCTTCTGGATGTGCCAATGCTTCTTCAATATCACTTGTATGTATTTCATTATGCTTATCGTAGTTTTGTACACTTACATCAAACTTCGCTCTGGCACAATCTGATACACTCCATCCTTTTCCACCTTCATTCCAACCACCTTCAAACTGGTTTGCTGCTGTAGCACCACCCCATAAAAATCCATCTGGAAATTTCTTCATATTAAGCTATTTTCCTTTCTGATTTCATCAAGACACTTTGTTCATTTAAAACTCCAACTTCTCCATGAACTACTTCATAATCTGTTGTATTTGTTACAATCACAGGAGTTGTCACATCATAACCTAGTTTTTTTATTTCTTCTATATCAAATGATAATAATAAATCACCGCGTTTTACATGATCTCCAGAAGTCACATGAGCTTCAAAACATTTTCCATTTAATTCTACTGTATCAATACCTACATGGAATAATAATTCTGTACCATTTGTTGTTTCCATTCCTATCGCATGTTTTGTTTCGAATACCATTTTTATTACACCATCTGCAGGTGCTCTTAGTTCACCAATTTCAGGAATGATGGCTACACCATCACCTAAAGCTTTATTTGAAAACATTTCATCTTTAACTTCACTTAAAGAAATCGCAACTCCCTTTAAAGGACTCATAATTACAGATTCTTCTTGATCATTCATAACACTCGTTTGTTCTGTTGTTTCTTCTTTCCAAAGGATCAATGTACATACAAAGGAAAGAACAAGTGCAATACCAAACCCCGCAATACCATAGATTAAATTCATACTGTTATCTGGGTCGATAAACATTGTAATATTTGCTAAACCAGGTCCAGCAATAACAAAACTCTTTAATGCCATCAAACCTACAAATCCACCAGTGATAAAACTACTAATTACTACACTATATAAGACTTTTTTATTTAGAAGTGTAACACCATATAATGAAGGTTCTGTAATCCCCATAAGAGCAGATATACCAGCAGAAGCTGCTACAGATTTTGTTTGTTTGTCTTTTGCTTTAATTGCTACTGCAAAACAAGCACCTGATTCAGAGATATTGTGTGCCAAAGATGCAGGTAAATACATCATTTCATATCCTAGTTTTCCATATGTAGAAACTGCATATGGAACCATTGCCTTGTGCATTCCTGTCGCAATCATAAATGGAAGGATACCAGATAGAAGAGCAATTCCTAAGAACCCTAATTTATCGTATAAGAATAAAATCGCTGTTGTTAAGTATTCACCAAGTGTATAACCAAGTGGGCCTAACAATAAGAACGCAACTGGAATTGTAATTGCTAATGCAACCATAGGTACAAAGAATACACGAATTGCTTTAGGGGAAACTTTGTTTAAGCCTTTTTCCATAAAACTTAAGAATAATACAACAAGAATTGCAGGAAATACTTGTGAGTTATAGGCTACATTTTTAACGGTAATCCCAAGTATTGTGAAGTTCTCTTGTAATAGTGCTACATTGGCAGGAAGTAGTAACACGCCCACTGCAACAAGCGCAACCAATTTATTCGCATTCATTTTTGATGCAGTTGTTACTGCCACCATTAATGGCAAGAAATAGAATGTCGCATCACTAATAGAAGCTAATATTACATATAATCCGTCTGTTGCAGATACAATTCCAAATGTTGATAATAAAATCAATAAAGATTTTAATACCCCAGCGCCCGCAATTGCAGGAACAAGAGGTTGGAAAATACCAACGACGAATTCAAGTACTAGCATTCCTATTTTCTTCTTTTCTGATGTTGCACTACTTACTCCTTTTGGATTACAAATTTTTATTAATTCATCATACATTTCAATAACTGAATTTCCAATTACAATCTGTACCTGAGCATTCATAATTACACCCATTACTCCAGGTATCTTTTTTAATTCTGCTTCATTTACTTTTTCTTTATCTACCAAACTAAAGCGAAGTCTTGTTGAACAATGTTCCAAGTTGACGATGTTTGCTTCTCCTCCTATACAATTTAGTATTTCAGAAGCACTTTTTTTAAAATCCATAACGATTCTCCTCTCTTACACGTTTCGGTATCACTGATTGGCCAATATCACAAAAAAGGCAGGACATTACAAAATCCAAAATAAGGTATAAACCTTCGTTTGAATATATTGTAAGATCCTGCCTGCATTACCAGTTACATGTCTTTTAACAATTCCTATAATACACAAGTGTAAGCGCTTTGTCAACACACAAAATAAAATAAATTTTCTTACAAACAAAAACCAAGTCGATATCGTATAACATCATATTACAACATATCCTATACTTCGTTTAGCTTATAAGCATTCACCTTATCCCTTATAAAATCCTGCTAAAACCTAGGAAAATAAACAAAATCCCACTCACCCAAGAGAAGTCATAATCTGCTTTAGAAATAAAATGCTCTCCACATAAAGAACCTCCAAGTACCGCTAAAACTCCTACACAAAAACTTATGATTAAAACTGGTATTGGATTATGAATACTAACCCCTAAGGCAAACCCACTTCCTAAGGAATCAATGGATAAAGCGATTGCTAAATAGATAGCCTCTTTCAAAGATAAGTATTTACTATGATCGACATCGGCCTTTGTTTCATCCAAATAAACATCAATTACAAAAGAAATTCCACTATATGCAAATGTGAGTTGTTTTTGTTTTGATTTCCTTAAAAATCGTTTGATTGTTCCTTGAAATATAGAACCCATTCCAACTATAAAAAAAATCGTAAAAGATATCCATTTACACACATCTTTTGGAATAAACAATTGAATAAATGTTGCTGTATATAAAGAAATTCCTAAAAATAATACACCGATACTCGCAATTAAAATAGCGGAACGTAAAGGAATACGTATGTTTTCTGTACCATAGGCTAATGATGCTAAAAAGCTATCAATACTTAAAGCAATTACCAACAACAAAGACTGAAACATTCTACCAACTCCCCTTTATCAGTGTATTCGCACATACTCGAAAGGTTCATTGTCTAGTTGAAATCCTTTTTCGATAAAAAAAGAATAACACCTATTTCTACATTGGTATCATCCTTTTTCATCTTTTTATAATTCTACAATATTACCCTTTTTATCAGCTAATATTACACTCATATTCAAACTGCTTTTCACAGCTTCTGGAATCTCATTCCATTGTCTACGATAGGCTAAAGAATCATTGAACGCAAGACTATAGTGTGTCTTTGTGTCATCGATATGTTTGATGACTTCACTTAACTTCACTGGTAGTGTTTGCTTTCTTCCTCTTCTTATTCCTTGTACATTGATTACCCATCTTTGATTTTCATTATGAGCATCAATGACTTCTTTATTTTCAATATATTCCCAACCATGTTCTGCCAACCAAGATTTGATAAGATTTGATAAATCTTCTGTATTGCGCTTCATCTTAGCTCTTCTTGCGGCTAATTTTTCTTCTTCACTCTTTGCAGGTCTACCTCTTTTTTTATTTGGGAACATTCTTTCTCTGCCTTCCATTTGCTCTATGTAAAAACGAACAGTTAAATGGGAACCAAACCCTGTATTCCCTTTAGGTTTACGTAATATTTCATCTCCATCCAACATCAATTTGTAAATTGCTTGGCAACATGTTGGCATCGTTGCATGATTTGGAGATACACTGGCATGTAACTCCTTTGAGTTTACCTCAACAAATGCTTTACCATCTTTCTTTGCATCTTTTTTTAACGTCTCAATTACTTGTAAGTAATCTTTAATTCCTGGTCCTTTCATTTTACACTCTCCTTTTATTGCCTACATTGTAAATGTTTTGTTTTGTCGAATGCACGCAGAATTTGACTGATTCAATAAAAAATCAAAAATTCGTGTATAATAAAAGTATAGAAAGTGGTGAAGGCATGAGAAAGTTACAATTCAAGAAAATTCTTTCCATATTAGATGCGATTGAAATACAGGGAATCGCCTATAAGGATGCGGCTGTTAAAGTATATGATGCACTAGCAAATGAGTACTTCTCTATGAAGATGGAGGAGATAAAACAAATATTAGATTTTCTCAAACAGAAAAAACTACTTAAAGATTCTAGTAATGGAATTGATTTATCCCCAGCCGCGACTGTATATGCTAAGAGTAATCAAAATTCTGGATTAGAGGCATTGTCGATCTTTGAATCCTTTATTCATGATGAACAAATTTTCTCATTTTATCAAATGCAAGCAAAAGAGAATAAGTTCATAAATCGAGATGAAGTTCTTCGTTATATTGATCATGAAAGCTTTCAATTTATGACACAGACTTCCCTTTTTGAATATGAACAAGATCAAATTCGCTTCCATCCAAAACTAATGAGAGGCATACAAGATATAGTAGAAGAGTACCGTAATGAAGAACCACCACTTGTCTCTGTAACACTTACCGCACTTTACACATCGACTATCGTAGCACATGAAGATTTACGTATTGATTATAAAAACACAAATGCAAAGATGATTGATTATGAGGCAAAGCATGTTATCTTAAGTATTATTCCTAGAAAGGGTATTCCTCATGATCGTGATGAAACAAAAGCACTACAATCTTTCTATAAAGATACCCTTTTCCATGAGTTTGATCATGCATGTCCTATATGCAATATATCCATTGCTCATATGTTAATCGCTTCGCATATAAAACCTTTTAGAGATTGTGCTCACATCTTTGAAGCTATCGACCATAACAATGGTTTATTGTTATGTCGTAATCATGATTACTTATTTGACCAAGGCTATATTTCTTTTGATGATCGTGGGTACATTATCATCAGTGAAGAACTACTTAATATGAACAATCTAGAAACATCCTTTGTCATACATAAGAATTATCGATTGAACGAAATCTATCTTACAAAGAATAGGCGTTTATTCTTACAATACCACAGAGAACACATCCTAAAGAAGAGCATGTAAAAAGCAGCCAAATGGCTGCTTATTCTTCACCGTCTTTATCATTTTTTGATGGTAAAATAAATACTTGTTCACCTGGTTTACTAACTAAATATCTACCTCTAACAAATCGTTTTACATAATCCGGATTTTCTAGATTCGCTTTTTCTTTTGTCAAAGAAGCCTTTTGGCTTTCTAATTCGTCTACCATTTCTTGTGATGCAGAAATTTCTTTTCTTAACTTGATAGTCATTAATACATCTTGTGCTGCTGTATAAATTAGGAAGCAAGCAATAAATATTACAAATACACTAAACGCTGTTTTCAATGGACGTTTCTTGCGTCTTTTTTTTGTGGTCGTGCGTTTCAAGTTTTCGTTTTCTGACATTTGCTCTCCTCCTTTGCATTTTCTTCTTTGGTACTCTTATTATAGCAAGTATTTTCTGTTTTACAACCCTGAGTTTCTTAAGAAATGGACGCAAAATTTTTTTCATACTTGAGAATAAGCCCATAAAGACATGCAAATAGAAAGCATAATATATAAGTACTCCAATCATAAAGATAACGACTAAATAAAGATTAGTGATACCACCGTTGATGTTATATAAGCCATAAAACATAAGGAATGTGAAAAGAACATGATAAAGGATTTCTAAAAATCCTTTGATGAGTGGAAAGCGCAGATACTTAATGAACGTAACAAGAAAACTAAATCCCAATCCATACATCCATCCCATCATAAAGTGGTATAAGATAGATTGTATCTGTACTGGCAACAACATTATTTAAAGATTTTAGACATCATGGATTCCTTTCCATTCCCCTTTTTATTTGATACATAAGACAAGGCTTCAATAACGCCATTGATGACAACATCTCCTCGATCAGTATCCAACTTACCAAGTTTTAAGTCTTTCCCTTGAATCAACATCCATCCTTGTGCTGTCTCTAATAAAAATTCATTCGCATCAAAACTATCGATTTGTTTTACACCTGTTAATTCCATCACCTTACGATCTTTTATTACTACATTATGGTACGGATTCGTTTCGAATCGAAGTGGATTCACTGTATTTTCTTCCATATAAATACCTCCTTTTTTACACTATACTTTATGATTCGACAAGACTCATTAGAACGTATTTCCATGCAATTGTACTAGATAAAGAATCCTTTTCATAAGTGAGCGAAAAAAAGAGAAAACTTTGAAATCCTCTCTTTCTACTCATGGTGTATGGGAAGATGAATGGTAATGCTCAATACATCCTCTTTATAGGATGCTTCACAACTTCCATTCATTCGTTGTGTCAGTTCAGATACAATGGCTAACCCCAAGCCACTTCCCTTCTGTGTTCGTGCTTGGTTGCCTTTATAAAAGCGGTCAAACATGTGTTGCGTATCTATCTCTTCTCCACGTATACATGTATTATTAAAAACAAGTTCTATTTCATCTTCTTTTCTTTTAAGCTCTATTCGATAAGGAGCCTTCCCATAACGAATCGTGTTAATAATTAAATTCATACAAATTCTTTGTAAAGATTCCTCATGTACAAGTGTACAAATACTTTCATCTTCACAAATAACTTCTGGTTCTAATTCATTCGCCTTCAATAGGTCGATATAATTCAATAATGATTTACAAAGAATAGGATAGATTGCTTTTTCTTCCATAATCAAATCTTCATGCATATTTATCAATTTGGTATACACGAAGAATTCATCTAGCATAGTTTCTAAATCATGTAGGCGATTGGTAACAATTTGATAGTATCGTTCTCTTTCTGTAACGTCATTGCTAGTTTGCATCATTTCTACATAGCCTTGAATAGATGTTAAAGGTGTCCTAATATCATGTGATATATTCGCAATCATCTCTTCACTCTTACGTTCACTATCTAAAAAACCACACTTATTCTTTTGATTTTCTTCACGTATGATATTTACTTCTTCAATAATCTCTTTCATATAACGATCAGAAGAGGTGGTAAAGAAATGAAACGAACTTTTTTCATCTCTTGTATAGCGTAATTGTTTTGCGACTTCTTTTACTTCCTTACGAAGTTGTAAATATAGAAATAGGGAGATAAATAATAGCACGGTTAAAATTAACACAAGATATGCCATAGATTTACCTCCTTCCTTTTTAAATGTCTTGTTTTTTAAGTATTAAATAACTGATTCCATTATACAACAATGTATTCCCAATCAACACAAGAATTGCGTCTCGATAGGCTTCTATTTGGAAAGTATAAGGTAATTTTGAGGATAATACATACATGGTCCATTCCATAGCACTCATATCGTGGAACATAAAATTTAACAGCATACAAGCAGTCATATAGAACATCATTCCATATCCAATGGAATATAAGATTACAAGCACTTTACTCTTTGTGATATTTGACAACAACATCGAGAATGAGGATGCCGCAGCCATTGTCAACACTTGCACTATCGCAAATGGAAGATAATCTAAGAGATTGAAACTACCCATAGAAATAGGAATAATTATCTGTAATAAACAAGTTCCTACAAGGATCGCTATTAGAAATATCGTACATATGATGACACAATAGAAATAACGAGCTATCGCTAATGTAGATTTATGAGATTGTAATGGATACGTATTTTTTACATACCCACAGTTATACTCATCGGTAGAGAAAATTCCTACAAAAATCAATACTAGTAAAGAATACATCATTGATTTGGGTGTGTAATATAGAAACTGTACAAAGGTATCTTTTCCTCTATGAAAAGTTGCAAATGGAGTATTGCTTTGTAAACCAAATTCACCTAATATCATCATAAACGCAGCTACCGCTAAAATCAACGTTACATAGAATGCTTTCATATGAAAGGTTCTATACAAATCACTCTTTAAATTATTCCACATGAGATTCACCTCCTGTAATACTTAGGAAGTAAGCTTCTAAATTTTGCTTATGCATCATAATTTCTGACACACGAACTCCATGTTTTACTAATATTTCATTTACTTCACTTGTATCTACTTGTTCATATATATGGATACAATTTTGATCGATTGTTTTGAATTCTTTAATGTGGCATGTTTCTTCTAAGACAACAGCTGCCTTTTTCACATCATGAACTTGTAGTAAACAATAATCTTTACAGCTTTGATCCAATTCTTCACGACTCATTTGTTGAATCAAGACACCGTCTTTTATGATGCCATAAGATGTCGCAATTTTACTAAGTTCTTCTAAAATGTGAGAACTTAATAGTATTGTTACATTGCGTTCTTGATTGACGCGTAAGATTGCATTACGAATATCTGTAATCCCTTGTGGATCTAATCCATTCACTGGTTCATCAAGTATCAAGAGCTCTGGGTCTCCAATCATAGATAACGCAAGTCCTAAACGTTGTTTCATTCCTAATGAATAAGATTTAACTTTCTTTTTTAACTTTGCGTCCAATCCACAAATTTGCATCAATGCACTTAATTCTTCTTCATTGTCGCATCCCATTGCTAATGCCTTGATATGCATGTTTTGAATTCCTGTCATATTTCCATATAAACCAGGTTGTTCAATTAAGGTTCCGATTCTTCGATAAATATATGGATCCTCTATAGGATCTTTTCCAAATAATTTAAAGGTTCCCTCACTTGGATGAATCAAACCAGCTAATAATTTCATCATTGTAGACTTACCTGCACCATTTTGTCCAATAAGTCCGAATATTTCCCCCTTCGCAATATTTAAGTTTAAAGAATCCAAAGCTCTTTGTTTCTTATAAACTTTACTAAGTTGGTTACATTCAATAATATTTTCTACCATACTCTCATTCCTTTCTTACAACCATAGTTTACCTCTTAAGCTTTTAGAAACAGCAAAGAAAAGGTAAAGAAAGTTTAAAGATTATGATTTTAACTTAAATCCGATACCCCATATTGTTTCGATGATATCTTCTTTGCATTTGTTGCGTATATTACTAATATGCACGTGAATGGTTTTATCATCTGCCGCATAAAAATCCTCCCATGCATATTCATAGATTTCTTTTTTTGTAAATCCTTGATGTGGATGGGACATTAATAATTCCATTATTCGATATTCATGTTTTGTAAGAATAATATCTGTATCGTTTACTTTAAGTGTTCTTTGATCGTTCATCAACTTGATGTGCTTATAGGTAAGTTCATTGGAAGGACGTGTGGTTGTTTTTCGTAATTGTACTTGTATACGAGCATATAGTTCTTCTAATGCAAAGGGTTTGCACACATAGTCATCCGCACCTTTGTTTAATAGTTCTACTTTATCACTTAAATTGCTTTTCGCAGAAACAATAATAACAGGTAAGTTGGAATACTGCTCTTTTATCTTAACAATTAAATCTTCTCCATTCATTCCTGGTAACATTAAATCTAAAATAACTACATCTGGTGTATGTAGTTGTAATTGTAATAAAGCTTCTGTACCAGAAAAAGCACTCAAACATTCTTCTCTTTGTTTTTCTAAATATTCTTTCATCATTTGATGAATACTCATATCATCTTCTACAAGTAAAATTAAAGCCATACTATCCCCTCATTTCATGTACTATAGTATCACAATTTATTTGAAATAAAAATGGTACTTTCCTACAGCATAGAAAAAGGAGCTATCATCGCTCCTAGGATATTGTCTTAATTCTAAATATAAAATAGTAATATTTAAAAACCATAAGTACAAATAGAAATATTCTTAAATGTATAGAATCCATAAAATACATGGCTAATAAAATCATCGTGCTAGCAAATGACAATAATCGTACTTTTGTTTTCTTTGTCATTTCTCGATGATTCACAAAAGACTCTAAATGGTTTCGATATAATGAAGTATGGATAAACCATTGATGGAATCTTTCTGAGCTTTTCGCAAAACAATACGCGGATACGAGAAGAAAAGGTGTAGTAGGTAATACGGGTAGAATGACTCCAATCATTCCTAATAACATAAAGACACACGCGATTATAAAATATAAAAGTCTCATTTTCTCTCCTTTCTTTCATAGTAGACATGGCGTAATGCCATGATTGGTTTATGAAATAACATTCTTGGACCTGAGAAACGCATTACATTACGTATTTGTATACGCCTTTCCTTTTGATAACAGTGTACACTACAATTGGAACAAAATGTTTTACTTTCCATAAAAGGACAATAATCGATGCGTTGTTTGGCATATTCTAGTAAAGTATTGCATTCTTCACAGAGGGTTTTTTGTTTATGCTTTTTATGACAATAGTAGGCAATCATATACTCAATGGTTTCTTTTTCTTGTGCACGCTTCTGTTGTACTTTAACAGTCACGTCCATTCTCCAAAGATAAAATTCTGTTTGCGATTTTTAAAGTACCTGGTCGATGAGATACTAATACAATGGTTTTATCTTTTTGTTGTTGAAGACTTCTTAAAATCATAGCCTCATTTAATGCATCTAAGTTACTTGTTGGTTCATCAAGTAAGATACAGTTTGCGTTGTGTAAGAACGCACGAGCCAATGCAATTCTTTGTTTTTCTCCTCCGGATAAGGAATCTCCTAATTCCGATACTGGAGTAGCGTAGTCTTTGGGTAAAGACATAATGAAATCATGGATATTTGCTTGTTTACATGCCTTTTCAACATCGATTATTGAAGCCTGTAAGTTTGCGATATGTACGTTATTGAATATGGTATCTTGAAATAACACGGTATCTTGTGTTACATAACTTTGCATATCACGTAGGTTGGTTGTGTTTATTTGTTGGAGGGATTTATCTCCAATTTTAATCGTACCTTCATCGTTGTGGAAGAAACGCATCATTAATTTCAAAAGAGTACTTTTCCCACTACCACTCTTTCCTAATATCCCTGTGATTTCACCTTTTTTAAATTCATAGTTGATATCTTGTAGAATCTTTTCATCTTCATATGCAAAGTGGACACCATCCACACAAAGGTCTTCAAAAACTGTTTCTTCTTTCCCCTGAATATCTTCTACGCTTTCTTTTTCACTTAATAGTCCCAATACTCTTCTAGCACTTGCCATAGTAAGTAGTAAGTGATTTGATAAAGAAGATAGAGCTAATACTGGACCAAAACTTGATAACATCAATACCGTAGACATACATACGGTTGTAAAGGATACACTTCCTTGGATGTACAGTATACTTCCGCTCACAAACATAACAAGAGAGAATATCATTACCGCAAAGGTTCCTAGTGAAGAACTTGTTCCCTCGTGTTCCTTTAGCTTTTTCTGGTGTTCATTGACACGCGCACTTTTTTGTTGCATTTGGGATAGGCGTATATCTCCGTTTTTGTATTGTAAAATATCTTGTAGATTACGAAGAGATTCTAATGTATAACTGCTCATATCTCCAAAGGATTCTTTTGCTATTTTTCCATCTTCTTTTCCTATTCTAGTTATTACATAAGGAATACAGACCCCTGTAAATATATAAGCGACAAGAGCAATGATAAGAAATATTGGATGCATACTATAGAATTGAAATAATAGAATGATGGAGGTTATAATCGCAATCAATATTGGAGAGATGGTATGTGCATAAAATACTTCTAATGCCTCAATATCACTTGTGATAAGATAGATTAAATCTCCTGCATCTCTTCCTTCTAATTTTGCTGGAGCTAAACGTCTTAGTGTTTTAAATACTTTATCTCGTATAAGGGCTAATAATTTAAAGGCGATATAATGATTACATGCCTGTTCTCCATAGTGTAGAACTCCTCTTAAAACAGCAAGTACTACCAACATCACAAAGAATACTTGGATGGGAAAATTATTCGCACGAATGGCAATATGACTAATTAACAAGGCACAAAAATATGGTATAAATATAGCGCATAGAAACCCAACGACGCCTAGTACCACTGCCACAAACATAGGAAAGACAAGTGGTTTTACAAGGTAAGACATCTTCAACATAATCCTTAGATTACTATCTTTACGCATATGCAACATCTCCTTCCATTTGTTCTAATTGCGATTGTGTTGTATACATTTCATAATATTTATGATGATGTTTCATCAACTCTATATGAGTACCATGTTCTACACAATGTCCTTGATCAAGTACATAGATTTGATCACTTTGTTCGATATTATGTAAACGATGGGTAATCATAAGAATCGTTTTGGATTTAGCTAGTTGTAGTATAACTTGTAAGATTGCTTCTTCACTCTCTACATCAATGTTACTAGTGGCTTCATCAAAAATATAAATTTCACGATCTGCCAAAAGTGCACGTGCTATAGATAAGCGTTGTTTTTGTCCTCCAGAAAGATTAGAACCATTCTCTAATAGTTGCATATGTAATCCACCTTGTTCAATAATAAATTCCTTTAAACAGGTTTTCTTAAGAACTTCCCAACATTCTTCATCGCTTGCATTTTCTTTTGCGATACACAAGTTCTCTTTTACACTTCCTTTAAAAATCATTGGTTTGTGTGTTACATATAGCACTCGATCATAAAAGCTTTTATCATTCATATGTTTACGTTCGATACCCTGCATGGTGATAGAGCCTTCATAGGTACTAGTAAAACCAGTTAATATCTTCGCAATGGTACTCTTACCTGAGCCACTTTCTCCAACAATTCCTATAAACTGTTTTGGTTGCACGTTCAGTGTAATATCATGTAAAATTTGGCGTTTTGAATCATAAGAGAAGTTTAAGTTTTGAAAAGATATATCAATTTCTTGTTCGTTAAACCATTCTTTACCTTCTTCTTCAATTGGCATATCTAAAATTTTAAATATTTTAGAGCTTGCCGCAATACCGTTCATTGCGATATGGAAGAAGGAACCTAAAAGTCGCAACGGGATAAAGAATTCTGAAGATAACAAAATAATACAAAGTACAGCAAATAAACTTACTCTGCCATTGGTAAAACCAAGGATTGCAACAATGCTTCCAATCGCTGCACCTCCATATGCAATGAGGTCCATAACACTAACAGAATTGAGTTGCATCGTTAAGACTTTCATTGTTATCTTGCGGAAATTTTCTGCTTCTTCATTCATTTTCACATTTTTATATTCGTCTGCTTGATAAATTTTTAATGTGGTCAAACCTTGTAAATTCTCCAAAAAACTATTTCCAAGAGTTGTATAACTTTTCCAGTACTTCGATAATAGTTTTTTCGCAAATTTTTGAACAGCGATAATAGAAAGAGGAATAAGTGGAACACATATTAATAATACAAGAGAGCTTTGTACATCCATCCATACCAAAACTAAAAACAAAGTAATTGGTGCTAGCATACTATAGAAAAATTGAGGAAGATATCGCCCAAAATAAGTTTCTAGTTGATCAACACCTTCTACATTTAACTGCACAAGTTCACTTGTTGAAATATAGTCTTGATAAGCATTTTTCATAGAAAGTAATTTTTCATATAAACGTTTACGAAGATGATCTTTTACTTGCGATGAGGCAAGATGTGCATAGTCACTTGCTTTCTTCGTACAATACATGCGAATCGTTAACAATACGATAGATCCACCTACCACAAACCATAATTGTTGAATCTGTATTGCATTATCAAATAGACAAACAAGTACCCATGCAATAAGCATGACAAATCCAATGTTACACAATAGGGAAATCCATTGCATAGCAACCTGTCTTACTACGTATTTTTTTGCTTCTGGCATTTCTTTTAGTAATCTTTTATCAATCATAATAACTCCTTAGTTAGTTTAGTCTAACTTAACACACGAGAAGTTTACCATAGTTAACTTATTGCGTCAAGCATATTCCTGACGATTTTATACAAGTCTTTTGAGTACTTTTGTAGTAAAATAATACTCAAAAGGAGTGCCTATATGAAAACTGAAAGTCGTGAATTTTATTATGATGAGGATTTGCAATTAGAAGCCTATCAATTTAAAGGTATCATGCAACCTTTTCCGAACCATTTCCATGAATACTATGTGATTGGTTTTATCGAGCATGGACAACGTCGTCTCCTTTGTAAAAACGTAGAATATCATCTGGTGGCACAGGATATTATTATCTTCAATCCAGGAGAAAATCATGACTGCGCACCTTTGGATAATGAATTACTAGATTATCGAGCGTTGAATATACCAAAAGAAACCATGCGTTCTATCGCAAAAGATATCAGTGGCGTAGATCGTCTTCCTCAATTCCATAAAAATGTACTGAAAGATGAAGAAATCGCTACGTACCTACATAATGTACATCGCATGATTGTAGAAAACAGCAAAGAATTTGAAAAAGAAGAAACCTTGTTGTTCCTAATTACAGAATTACTTGATAAGAACAGCTCCCCTTATACCTATCATGAAGAAAATCATAGTCAAGAACTCGCAGTTGTATGTGACTATATGCAACTTCATTATCGTGAACAGATTCGCTTAAAACAACTATGTGATCTTAGTTCTATGAGTTCTTCTACCTTATTACGTGCATTTACAAAAGAAAAAGGGATTACACCCTATCGATATTTAGAAGTTATCCGTGTAAATAAGGCAAAAGAGCTTTTAGAAAAGGGTGCTAGTGTCTTAGAGGCATCTAGTGCATCTGGCTTTTTTGATCAAAGTCATTTTACAAATTTCTTTCGTACATTTCTTGGTATATCTCCTGGAGCCTATCGTAACATCTTCCACCAAGACAAGGAGAACAATTTATGAAACAATCAACAACAGGTCATATTGCGGCCTTTTTCACCATTGTGCTATGGGGTACAACCTTTATTTCAACAAAAGTATTACTAAGCGATTTCACTCCTGTTGAAATCTTGTTTATTCGTTTTGTCATTGGGTTTATTGCCCTATGGATTGCTTATCCACGCCTTCTACATGTCAAAGATAAGAAGCAAGAACTTTTATTTTTCTTAGCAGGACTTTGTGGTATTTGTTTATATTTTTTAATGGAAAACATTGCCCTTACCTATACTCTCGCATCGAATATTGGAGTCATTATTTCCATCGCACCATTCTTCACCGCAATTCTATCTAGAATCTTTTTTCCTACGGATAAATCCTTACATGCTAATTTCTTTATAGGGTTTCTTTGTGCCATGGCTGGTATTTGTATTATTAGTTTCAATGGTTCCAGTTTGCATTTTGATATAACGGGTGATTTACTTGCATTGGGTGCTTCCTTTGTATGGGCATGTTACTCCTTACTCACAAAGAAATTAAGCACGTATGAATATGCTACCATACCAATGACTAGAAGAATCTTTACGTATGGACTTATCTGTATTATTCCTGCATTGTTCTTCTTGGATTTTTCACCAAATATAGATGCCTTTTTTAATATCACGAATACTTTTAATTTTATCTATCTTGGATTAGGTGCCTCTGCGACATGCTTTGTCACTTGGAATTTCGCTGTGAGAACATTAGGCGCTTTAAAAACTAGCATTTATATCTATTTAGTACCAGTGGTTACCATTGTTACATCATTTCTAATTTTAAGAGAGAATGTGACCTATATCACTTGGATAGGAGCATCATTAACCATTTTTGGTTTAATTATATCTGAAAGTAACTTCTTAAAAAAATATAAATAATTTCTATGTTTTTCCATTTTTAGAATATTGTATGTTATCCTAAGAAAAAAGGTGTGATAAAATGAGTTGTTTTTGTTGTCAAAAAGATACTAACCTAGATTCTATGATTATCAAGTATGATAATATAGAATTGCATTTCTGTTCACAGGAATGTAAGGATGAAACTCTTCGCTATTTTGATAAAGCTAAATATTTAAATACTGCTTCTATTGCTATGATATGGTTTACCTTGATGTTGGCATATATATTGCTTTCTGGTCCACTTGGATTACGTGCATATGATAACTATGTAACTCGCGGATTGTTTCTTTTGTTAGGATTTTTTGTTTTTATTCATCCATATGCGCATAAATCTTTACTTGTGAAAGGCGGTATTCACAAAAGTAGAAAGTATTTGCGTATCAGCGGTGTAATTATCATGCTATTTTCGATTTTATCTATTATCAAAATGTTTTGATAAAAAAAGATACATTAGAGAATTTCTACTGTATCTTTTTTTATCAATTTTTCTTCTATCACTTCAAACATCAAAGCCGCATCATTTTTATTCACTTGCTTTGACAACATCAATACACGAACCGTAAGTTCTCGATACCCAAATATTACTTTAATGATATCTCCTATCTTTACATCGGTAGATGGTTTTGCGATTTTATCATTCACGTAAACTCGTTCATTATCCGCGAGTTCTTTTGATACTGTTCTTCTTTTCAGTATACGTGCTGTTTTTAAATATTTATCTAAACGCATGATGTTCACCTCTACCAATAAGTTTACCATTTATTGTTGTTGTTGGCGAGATAAAAGTTGTACAAACGCTTCTAATGCATAGAGTTCTTCTTTTTCTAAATCCTTTTTATCATAAACTACCACAAAAGCACCATACCAGTCTCCATATGCAGTAATTGGATATATAATCCCTTTTGATGCTTCCTCACTATCTTGAAATACAACTTCTTTTTCAAACATTCTCATTCTATGAATATGTGTTAACTCTATAAATTCTTCACGTATTTTACGATCATATCGCTCTAACCACTCTTCTTGAATGAAAAGCACTGTGTTTTGATAGATTGCGGTTAATGTCTCACACATGATATTGATTTCTTCCATATGTCGTGACATCATATCAAATTTCTGTATTACAATCTTATCGTTATCTATAAAGAATTCAATAGAGTCTCCCTCTTTTAAACGGTATTGTTTTCGAATTTCCTTGGGAATTACCAACCTTCCCAAATCATCAAGTCTTCGTACGATTCCTGTTGCTTTCATATAGACACTCCTTTACTAATGATAGTATTGTCAACAGGCATTGGATTATACATGATCAACCAATAATAAAAATAAAAAAATCCTGCAAATTTCACAGGATTATAAATATTTTTTCAATCTTTCTGCTGGTTCTACACTTTCCCATTTTACATTCAAATCATCTCTACCAAAATGGCCATAAGATGCTAATTGACGATAAATTGGTTTACGTAAATCCAATTCTTTGATAATTGCTGTTGGTCTTAAGTCAAATTCTTTACGAACGATTTCCGCAATTGCGTCATCTTCTAATTTTCCTGTACCAAATGTATCTACAAGTAAGCTTACTGGTTGCGCAACTCCAATCGCATACGCAAGTTGTACTTCGCATTTTTTCGCAAGTCCTGCCGCAACAATGTTTTTTGCTACATAACGAGCTGCATACGCTGCACTACGATCAACTTTCGTTGGGTCTTTTCCAGAGAAAGCTCCTCCTCCATGACGCGCCATTCCACCATACGTATCTACAATGATTTTACGCCCTGTTAGTCCACTATCTCCTTGAGGTCCACCAATTACAAAGCGACCTGTTGGATTGATAAAGATTTTTGTATCTTCATCCATTAAGTTCACATCTACAATCACATCGATAACATGTTTCTTTAGATCTTCACGAATGGTATCTAACTCTACTGTTTCTGAATGTTGTGTAGAAATAACAATAGCATCTACACGTTTTGGTTCTCCATTGTCATATTCAATCGTAACCTGTGTTTTTCCATCTGGACGTAAATAATCTAACGTACCATCTTTACGCACTTTTGTTAATTGTTTTGATAAACGATGTGCTAAAGAAATCGGTAATGGCATATACTCTGGAGTTTCATCACAAGCATATCCAAACATCATTCCTTGATCACCTGCACCATTGTTATCTTCTCCACCTGCTTTCGATTCAAATGAATGGTCAACACCTAATGCGATATCTTTGGATTGTTCATCGATGGATGTTAATACAGAACAGGTTGTCCCATCAAATCCATATTTTGCACGATCGTATCCTATATCAAGTACTACATTTCTTGCGATACTTGCTATATCCACATAACAATTTGTTGAGATTTCTCCCATAATCATAACCATACCTGTTGTACAACAAGTTTCACACGCTACACGTGCTGTTGGATCTTGTGCCAGTATCGCATCTAATACTGCATCACTAATCTGATCACAAATTTTATCTGGATGTCCTTCCGTAACTGATTCGGAAGTAAAAAATTGTTTATGTAACATCATCTTATACCTCACTTTTAGCAGTCTTATTTTATCGCGTTTTTGAAAGTATTACAACTATTATCTATTTTTAGAGTAATATGACATACATATGGCATATTTCATATGCTATGATTTCTATGAAAGAAGGGATATTATGGAAAAGTTAGATTACAAAAAAGCATACAAAGATTTATATCTTCCCAAGACCACACCTATGATCATTGAAGTACCTAGAATGTCCTATGTAACGGTAAAAGGAAAAGGCAATCCTAATGAAGAAGGTGGCGAATATCAACATGCACTGCAAATTCTTTATGGGATAAGTTTTACCATTAAGATGAGCAAATTATCAAAACAACCACTCGATGGATACTTTGATTATGTAGTACCTCCACTAGAAGGTTTTTGGTGGATGGATGGTTATGAAATGCCTAATTTTTTACATAAGGATAAATTCTCTTGGATATCCATGATTCGTCTTCCTGAATTTGTAAACAAAGAGGTATTTGATTGGGCATGTACATCCTATCATGAAAAACATCCAGAAGTGGATGTATCCAACACTACCTATATGGAAGTAGAGGAAGGTCTTTGTGTACAAATCATGCATAAGGGTTCTTATGATGATGAACCAGCAAGTGTAGAGAAAATGCATTCCTATATAGAAGAACAAGGATACGCTTTGGATTTTCATTCCAAAATGGCAACAGGACAAAAACGTATGCATCATGAAATATACCTATGTGATCCTCGTAAATGCAAACCTGAAAACCTAAAAACAGTCATTCGTCATCCTATTAAGAAACGGTAAAAGAAAGATGAAAGGGAGAACATAGAATCTCTATTCCTTTCATCTTTTTATATGTATTTGAGTACTCTTAAATAGTGAAAACACCTTCTTGATAATGTATTAAATCAAAATATGTATCCCATATTCCATCTGTATTCTTTTGATACCATAATTCATCCGCTCTTACAACTCCAACAGATACAGTATGTGCAAATAACGTATTCTTATGATATAGCTCCATAAGATCTTCATTTGTTAAGACTTTATGTTCATTAGTATCATACAAGGTAATAATATCTGGTACTGTAGCTACAATCTGTTTCTTTCCCTCTACAGATTTAAATAATGCTAGATTCTCATTCGTGAATGCTACAAAATAAACCTCTTTATCATTACTCAACTCAATAGTACCAATATCCCATCCACCAGACTGTTCAGAATGAAAATCTTTTATTTGAAATTTATTCGCAATGCACCTTGATTTTATCCCTATTTGTGTTTGTAATGCATGAAAAATATCTTCTTCTTTTTCCATTATGATCCTACCGATATGCAAACATAGTGAAATTGTTTTTTCTGGGATGTTTCCATGCATATCTTTCTTGGTGTACATCCATCCTGCAATACCTGCATTTTGATGAAATTGTTCAACAATCGGTAGAGCTAGTTGTTCCAACTTTTCTGCATCATGATTGTCTTGTATATCTAATATAACTGTATCGTTATCTGTATCAGCCATAACGATAGGTCCCGTTGTACAACCATTTATATATGCAAGTGTTGTATCAAGACCTGGCACCGCTCTTCCACAACAGTCCGCATCTATCATTGGGATCTTTTCTATCAGTGAAATCAGTATTGGTACAAATGTATTGAACCCTCCTAATTCTAGAGGTAAAGTATAAGAAATTGTAACCTCTTTTTCATAGGATTTTAATTTTTCAAACGCATTTACAATACATGGAGTAATATCTAAGTTTGTACCTCCAGTCGGGGCTCCCATTACTGCAATTCCCGCTGTTTTCTTTTCATCTTCCATTTCTTCTATAGAAATCAAATCGATTTCTATAGGCTCCTTTGGATATTTCTCCTTAAATGCTTCTAGAAGAATATGTGCATCTTTACAAGCTCCCCCGCCTCCTCCTGCAAGAAAAGAAGCTCCTTCTAGTATTGCCAAGATATCCTTTTCTTTTAACTTCATCTTCTACAAACCAAAAATCCAACAGAAAGCAATACAGAACACGACTGTTCCTATTAGAATATAGGTTGTTTTTATCTTCTTTCCTAACAACCAATACATAAATCCAAATAAACTCAATTGCACAAGACAAGGCATTACCATATCAAGATAATTCGTAATTGGTTCTGCAAACTTTCCTGAACCAATAGTAATGAAAGATAAATCAAGATAAACAAAGCTTGCGATCATACCACCAATTGCCATAAGACCAATGATTCCCGCTGCATATGTTACTTTTTCCATGAAACCATTTTTCTCTGCATTTGTAATAAAGCTTGCGCCATATTTATATCCGAGTTTTAATGAAAAATAGCGAATTAAGAATCCTGGTACATTATAAATCAATAGGAATAAAATAGGACCAAGGATATTACCTTTTGATGCAAAACTAATCGCGATACCTGTTGCGATAATACGTAAAGTACCAGCGATTAAAGAATCTCCAATTCCTGCTAAGGGTCCCATAAGAGATGTTTTTACAGCTGCAATTGTGGAATCATCAAAATCAGGATTGTTTGCGTTCTCTTCTTCCATTGCGGCATTAATCCCCATCAATAATGTTGATAATTGAGGTGTTATTGCCATAAAGTCTAATCCACGTTGAAGCGCTCTTTTTTCTTTCTCAGGATCATCACGAAGCAGTTTACGAACAACTGGTGTCATTGCATAAGAGTATCCAAGATTTTGTTGTCTTTCATAGTTCCATGATACATCAAGTTGACATGATCTCCAGAAAACTTGTCGTAGTTCTTTGTTTGTTAACTTTTTTGCATTAGAATTCGTTGTCATCTTCAAGAACCTCCTTATTCATTGTGACACCTTGATTTACATTAAGTAGAAGGATTGCCACAAGTACAATTGCAATACAAGTTACGCCGACAATACTTAATTGGAAATACGCTACCAATAAGAATCCTAAGAATAAGAAACAAGCCAATTTCTTGTTTACAATCATACGTACTAACATTGCAAAACCAATTGCAGGAATAATACCCATTGCATAATTCAAACCACTTGTAATAAATGTTGGAATGCTATTTACGAAAGATTCCATGACTGCAGAACCTACATAGAAACCAATTGCCGTTAACACAGATAAAATACTAACTTGTATTCCAATTGCTAAATAATGCATTGCATCAACTTTTTTAGGTTGATTATTTAATGCATAATGATCAGCTTTCGCAGCAAGTACTGGAACAATTACCATCATCATAAAGTTCCAAAGAGTTTGCATAAGCATAGATACAGGAACAGCAAGTGCTACTGAGTTTGAAATATTAGAACCAGTAACAATTACATAAGCAGTACCAATGATAGAGCCTGATATCATGTCTGGTGGATTGCTAGCACCTATTGCCATCGCTCCTAGCCATACAAGTTCTAATGTAGCACCTACTTTAACACCTGTTTCAATATCCCCAAGAACAACCCCAACAAGCATTCCCATAACCATAGGACGACAGATCATAGAACTTGCTAAGAAACTATTTAAATATCCAATAATTGCAACCAAAAATATCAATAATGTTTGTAGCATCATATGCTATCCCTCCTAAATTAAATCTATGGCATTTTGTGCTGGTTCATCTGGTACCATTTGCACTGTAACTTTTATACCATGATCATTCATTTCTTTTATTCTTTCGCAGTCTGTTTCAGAGACAAAAACGGCTTTTGAAATTTGTTTTCGCTCTTCTGTTGATTTTGTACCACCTAGATTAACTTCTTTGATACTTGCAAATCCTTTTGTAAGACGATATACATCTTCAATTGTTTCAACAATGATAAATAAGTTGTATTTATCAGTTACTCCGCTATTCAAAGCAAGTATAGAATCCTCGATGTTTTTCATTACTAATTTTACGCTATCTGGTTTCGCCATGCGCAGTGCAGACATTCTCAATTGATCTTTAGAAACAGCGTCATTTGCAATTAAAATACAGTCTGTTTGTAATACTTTTGTCCAAGCAAATGCTACTTGTCCATGAAGTAATCGATGATCCACACGAACTGCTTTTATCATTTTTCTTCACCTCTGATTTTTCGTACTGCGTTCATAATATTATCTACATGCTCTTTACTTACTTCACCATCATCCTTATAACTATCTTTGAAATAACTTCCAACGATTGCTCCATCAGCAATCTTAAATTGTTCTTCAATATTTTCCGGTGTTATACCAGCACCAACGATAAGTGGAAAATCACAAATTGCATCTTTAAACTGTTTTATTTTCTCTAAGGATGTCTCTTGTCCAGTAGCATCTTGTGTTACACAAATTGCATCACATCTTGTTTCTGCGATTTTCAGATCTTCTTCTACACTGTTTTCCGATAATACAGGTTGATATTTAAACCTCACTCCTCCTAGAATGCATCCATCATATCGTTCACGATACATTTTAAAGAATGCTTCCAAGGTTTGTTCATCACGTGGACGTACGTGTCCTACAACAGAATCCAATTGTACAAAAGAAGCTTGATATCGTATTGCTAATTCAAATCCCATAGTATCTACATTTAAACAGTTTACACCATAAGGAATAGAAAGTTGTAAGCTTTTCACATATGCGAGAGCCTTCTCTAATTGATCATACTTTCCAAAATAATTCTCTACAATAATTGCATCAACTCCCCCTTGTACATAGGTTTCAACTTCTTTTTTTAAACGATTCATGATATCTTCATCATTTTCTCCCTTAAGATGAAGCATCGCTAGAATAGGTTTCTTATGCGCGAATAAATCTAAAAATTTTCGTTCCAATATAATTCCTCCTTTAGAAATCCTCTTCGATTTCTTTTTCATGTTTTAAATAACGAATTCCATCACAAGTATCTTTAACAATCTTATCCGCATCGCTACTTGATATCTTGTTTGGATAATCAACGCAAATCAGTAACAACATACCTACATTTACGCCTGAGAATAACCATACATTCTCAAACACCACCAATGAATACATAGAAGAACATACACTTGCGCCATAAAGATCTGTTAAGATTACATATTCCATGTTTTTATTTTGTTCAATCTCTGTTTTGATAGTTTCTACAAAATCTCTCGTATTCTCCCCTGGCTTCAAAGTGAATGTTTCAATTTGAACTTTTATTTCTCCCAATATCATACGAACTGAATCTGTGATACCATTTGCCGCATCTCCATGAGTTGCCACAATGATTTTTCTTTCCATTCCTCTCTCCTTTCGTGTTGTATTAACTTGTATTAACTAAATACATAGTAACACAACATGAAAGCGTTGTCAAACTATGGTTGCCAATAAGGATTATTTTACCTATAATAACAGTAGTAGTATTTGGGAAAGGAAGAAATTTTATGGAAACCTTTAAACAGTTAAGTGCTGTTACCTTACAGGAACAGTTATATCAAGAACTATATAAACAAATTAAATCAGGAAAGTATAAACCTGGAGATCGTATCCCACCAGAATTACAATTAAGTGAAATCTACCACATTAGTCGAGTAACTGTACGACATGCCATTCAACAACTTGTAGATGAGCACATCCTAATTAAAAAACATGGGAAAGGCACGTTTGTAAAAACACCAATTCATACAGAAGAGATATTCTCTGGCGGTAGTTTTACAGATACCTGCCTTCGTATGCATGCGAAACCATCTACAAAAATCGTTGAATGTCGATTATGTAAGGGTGATAGTGAACTCATAAAAAAACTTCAGACAGACAGTGAAATGCTTATCGAAATTACACGCGTTCGCCTAGTGGATGAAGTTCCTTGTATCGTTGAAGTTGATTATTTCCCTGCAAGTTTCACTTTTTTGATGCAGGAAAACTTAGAACATAAATCTTTATTAAAATTGGTTCAACAAGAAGCCAATGTAATACCTTCGAAATTTGAAGATCATTTTCAAATAAGTTTTGCGGACAAACAATATGCTAAATTATTAAATACTCCAACCAGTACACCACTTCTTGAAGTAACGCAAAGTGTTATGTGCGAAGATGATACTATGATCTACATTAACAAGCAGTACATCCTTACAACGAAATACGTTTATGCAGTAAGATCTGCCAAATAAAAATAGTGAAAGAGAATATTTCTCCATCACTATTTTTTTAAAACTTCTCTGTTCTTTCTAATACTTCTAGAATGATATATAACCAATCTTTAATTTTTGATAATCGCATCGTAATGCGATTGTTTTTATAACGTATTACGATGTCTTTAGAAATTGTGGTCATCATTTCAAATAATTTTACACCATCAATAGAATTTGACCATGTATCACTAAATGTAATTTCAACCTCATTTTGTAATTCTTTAAAGGATTCCACATGTGGTTCATTAATGAAGATATCCAATCTCTTTTTCTCAAATAAGAGTTGTACTGCTTTAGGAAGCTTACCATAATTATCTTTGATTTCTTCCATCATCGCTAACAATTCTTTCTTTGTAGTGATGGCATCCATTCTTTGATACAACGTGATTTTCTCATAGTCCTCTGTCGCAAATTTACTTGGAATATACGCATCCACTTTTATATTTGCCTTTGCAAGTTCTATTTTTTCTTCAACTTTGATACCCTTTTTCTCCATAATTGCGGAATTCAACATTTCAATGTACATATCGATACCAACGGTATCGATGAATCCAGCCTGTTGAGGTCCTAGCATATCTCCTGCACCACGGATTGTTAAATCACGCATTGCGATTTTATATCCACTTCCAAGTTGTGTAAACTCTTTAATAGATTTAAGTCGTTTCATTGCGATTTCACTTAATTGTCGATTTGGAGAATACATCAAATATGCATAGGCTAATCGATCACTTCGACCTACACGTCCCTTAATCTGATAGAGTTGAGATAAACCAAAATGATCCGCACCATCAATTAGGATGGTATTGGCATTAGGTATATCTATCCCTGTTTCAATGATGGTCGTACAAACTAAAACTTGATATGTATTTTGTGTAAACTGCATCATAACATCTTCGATATCATCTCTAGCCATCTGCCCATGAGCTACCCCAATTTCAATATCTGGAAGAGCTTCTCTTAATTTCCTAGCAACATTGTATATTTCTTTTACGTTGTTGTAGAGATAAAATACTTGTCCATTACGTCCAAGTTCTCGCTGGATTATTTCCTTTACCATAGAGAAGTTCTTTTCGATAACATAGGTTTGTACTGGCATACGATTCATAGGAGGTGTATTTAATTGTGATAAAGAGCGAATTCCAATCAAAGACATCTGTAACGTTCTTGGAATAGGTGTTGCACTTAAAGATAATACATCCACACTATTTTTTAACTCTTTAATTTTTTCTTTATGTTCCACTCCGAAGCGTTGTTCCTCATCGATTACTAGAAATCCAAGGTCTTTGAATACGACATCTTTTGATAATAAACGATGGGTACCAATCAAGATATCTATATTTCCATCCTTTAAATCTTGAAGGATCCTTTTTTGATCTGCTGGTGTTATAAAACGATTAACAACCTCTATACGTACTGGAAAGTTACGAAACCTCTTTATAAAGGTTTTATGGTGTTGTAAAGATAAGATGGTCGTTGGACATAAGAAGGCAACTTGTTTTGAATCTATTACTGCTTTAAAGGCAGCACGTGCTGCAACTTCAGTTTTACCAAAACCTACATCTCCACATAATAAACGATCCATTGGTTTCGCTTTTTCCATATCCTGCTTAATTTCTTTTACTGCCTGTGCTTGATCTAGCGTAAGTTCATAGTCAAAGTCATTTTCAAATTGCTGTTGCATTTCACTATCTTTTTGATAAGCAAATCCTATGTTTTCATCTCTATTTGCGTATAGGTGTATCAAACGATCTGCCAATTCCGCAATTTTTTCACTGACTTTACGTTTTGTTTTCTCCCATTCACCACTACCTAATTTACTTAGTTTAGGGGAAGCTCCCTCTTTCGATACGAATTTGCGGATCAATCGGAATTGTTCCAGAGGAACCAAAAGGATATCATCACCTTTATATGCTATATGTAAGAAATCTTTATGTACTCCATCAATTACTTTATTAACAATTCCTAGATATTTTCCTATCCCATGTTGATTATGCACAACATAATCTCCAATATGCAGTTCCTGATAATCATGAAGCACTTCTGCTTCTTTAAATTTATTACTATAACGTACTGCTTGTTGGCGTGTATGGAATAGTTCTTTACTTGTATAAACACTGATGTTTTCTTTTACACAAGTAAAACCTTCCACTAGTTTATGATGTGTAAATTGTATTCCTACTTCTAGAGTATCCTCTTCCTGTATGGTACGAAAATGTATATTCTCATTATTTAATAATTCTTTTACTTGTTTACATTCACTCTCTTCAAGACATAATAAAACTTTACGTTTTCGTGCCTCCTCAATAATTTCATGAATGGTTCTTTCTAGGTTGATATCTCCTAGAGACATCGTTAAAATCTGTGATGATATAGGTTTCTTATAATCAACAAACATTCCAAATTCCACGACTTCATGTTTTCCAAGAGTACGTGAAATATCAGCGAATACAGCGAACTTACATAATCCTAATCCTTCTTGGAATAATTCTTGAATATAAGAGATTGTTTCTTCTTGGATATGTTTTTGTGCATCGTTTACTTCTTCTTTACTGGAGACAAATACAATTGCATCATCTACATAATCTAAGATTGTATGATGTTGATGTAAAAGTGCATGATAGCGATAAAATTTGCTTTCCATACGACGATTAGAAATCGCATCCAACTCTTCATTGATAGTTTCTTCTAATCTCTCCTTGGCTTGTTTTGATAACGCACTAGTATGTCCTAATTCCTCATTTGCTTTCTCTACAATCGTTTTAATTTCTTCATTTGTAAATAACAAATCTGTAGCTGGAATGATGGTGGCTTCGTTTACTATTTGTATTGTACGTTGTGTTGATATATCAAAGAAACGTATACTATCAATTTCATTATCAAAGAATTCAATTCTCAAAGGATATTCATAATTCATAGAATAAACATCGATGATTCCACCACGTGCTGCATAACATAATGGTTGGTCTACTCGATTTACATGTGAATATCCAGCCTCAAACAATCGTGTCTTTAAGGATTCATAATGAACTTCTTGATCCTGTTGAATGTGTATACAATATTCTTTAAAGATTTCTGGTTTTGGAAGTAAGCGCATAGCTGCAGCTGTGTTTAAAATACATATACATGGCTTATGTTCTTGTAATTTCGCCATTACTTCCATTTGGGTTGCCTTTATTTCAGGAGATGAAGCGATAGCTTCTACTCGTAATGATTCTTCCACGTTAAAAAGCAACACATCATCCTCTACAAAAGAATATACTCTTTCATATAGTTTTTGTGCTGAATAGGAAGTGTTTTTTATTACAAGCATGCTACGCGGGGATTGTTGAAATGCGCTTGCTAATAATAAAGCTTCTTCTGTTAATGATAGATTACCTAGAACACTTTGTTTTTTTAGTATGCTTTGTAATGCTTCATTTTCTTTTAACTCATTTAGTATTAGCTTCATGTATTCTCCTATTTTTTATTAAAATGACTCATGGTATCCGTAAAACTATGGGAACAACTATAAATAGCCGCATCTCTTGCGTCTTGTATTGCTTTCTCATAGTTTTCTACATCTTCTTTTCTAATTTTACCAAGTACCCAATCTACAACTGGAACTCTAGGATCTTTATCGATACCAACTCGTATACGTGGAAATTCTTGTGTGTGTAGGTGTTGAATAATGTTTTTCATACCATTTTGTCCACCAGCACTTCCCTTTTCTCTTAATCTTATTTTACCCACAGGTAAATCTAAATCATCATAAATCACAAGGATATCTTTAGTTTCTATGTTATAAAAGTTCACCGCTTGAATAAGCGCTTCACCTGATAAATTCATGTATGTCTGTGGCTTCATTAATAATACACTTTCATTTCCTATTCTAGTTTGTGCAATCAAAGATTTAAACTTATTCTGTGTAATATCTACATTGTTATCTTTCGCAATGGCATCTAAAACTTTAAAACCAGAATTATGTCTGGTATTTTCATATTGTTTTCCTGGATTTCCTAATCCTACTATTAATTTCATACAATCACTCTCACTTACGTTTACTATTATACCAAATTTTAGAATAAAATAACGGAATGCTTATTTATTAGAAAGGAAAGACAGGAATTTCTTCCTGTCTTACTTGTTAGTCTGCTTTGTAACAAATTTTGAGTCTTCTCTGATTTCCTTCACCTTCACTAACTGTTACGACATTTTTCATATCTGTTAAACAGTTGTGGATAGCTTTACGCTCATCTGCTGGCATTGGATCAAGAGTTGCGTCTGTTTTTGTACGTTGTACGGTTTTCGCAACACGTTTCGCCAATAAACAAACTTTCTGATATTTCTCTTCTTTATAACCATTGATATCAATTAAGACACCAACTCTTTTCTTGAATTCACTAGATGCCGCTGATTTCAATACCATATTCATAGATTGTAATGTTTGACCATTTTTACCAATCAAAATAGCATTGTTATCTGCATCGATATTTACGTGGAAGAATCCTGCATCTTCAACTACTTCTACAGTTGCCTGCATATCAATATTTGCAAAATATGCATCCATATAAGATTTCATGAAATCTTCGATATCCTTTGTACAATAAGCAGTTAAGGTTACTTTACTACCCAGTCCTAGGAATCCTGAAATTTCTTCTGTTACTGTATATGTTAGATTCTCAACATTTACATTTTTATCTTCAGCTGCTACTTTTAAAGCTTCCTCTAAATTTTTTCCTGTATATGTCTTCATAGTCATTTCTCCTAGTCTTTAATAAAGAACTTGTGAATAACAATATTTTGTATTACACGGAAAACTGAGTTTACTAACCAATAGAAAGACATAGCTAGAGGCCAGTTGATTGCGAAGATCGTAATCATTGCTGTACTCATATACATCATCATATTCATAGAACCCATCATACCACTTGCTTTTTTCGTAGGTTCTGCATATTTCTTTTCTTTAACGTTATCTTTTTTCTTCTTGTGTGCTTGTAACCATTGTGGCATCTTGAATGATAGAAGTTGGAACACAACCATCAATAAGAATACAACAACATGCCAAACGCTTCCTTCATTAAATCCTTCCAAAGGTGTTAATGTTAGTTTTACTCCAAAGAATGTACCACTTACAACAGCGAATGCTCTCATAGTTGCATAATACATACCGAAGATAACTGGGAATTGGATAAATGTTGTTAACAATGTACCAAATGGATTAATTTTATATTTCTTATAGATTGCTTGCATTTCTTGTGCTTGCATCATTTTTGAACGATCATCGCTCTTACCTGCATATTTTGCCTGAATTTTATTGATTTCTGGTTGAATCGATTGCATTCTCTGGCTAGCCACCTGAGACTTAATAGAAAATAAGAAAATCAATAACTGGATAAGGAACGTAGTAATAATGATACCCATACCTGCATCCGTCCATGAAGATGTAATATTGATCAACTGTGCAATTGGCCATACAATTAAACCATTGAACCATCCTTCATCTAGTGCTTCAGAAAAAGATGTCTTTTTAATGGAGATTGTATCATCGTCCTTTAGACCTTTATATTTTTCCTGAATTTTTTTGTCATTAGGAATATCTACTTCTTTACGCTTAACAGTTTCATCCTTAACAGCAATAATAGAATTTACATATGTCTTACCGTTTTCACCACGTGGGTTACTACAACCAGTTAAGACAAATACCATAACCATGATTACCGCAAGAAATTTCTTTTTACTTCTTAAAAAATTTTTCATCTTGCACTTCTCTCCTCGCTAAATTTTGTTTACCTTTATATTCTAACGTTTTTAACCAATCTTTCCAAGAGTTTTTTGTTGTTTACATAACTTTCTTCATGATATTTCACTCGAACTAGGATAATTGTGTCAAATTTCTCCTGAAAACTGTAAATATCGTGAACCATTTCGCGTACCTGGCGCTTTACTTTATTACGTGCAACTGCATTTCCTAGTTTTTTTCCAACAGAAATTCCAACTCTCGCGTGCTCTTCAATTCTTGGTTTTACATAAACAGAAAAGGAAGGACATGTATAAAACTTCTTGTAGTTCATGATTTTGGCGAATTCATCATTTTTCTTAATACGATATTCTTTCTTCATGCTCTACCTCCTGACTTTTCAGATTATGAATGTTTGTTACTACTTCATTACGACAAAAAAATCGCCCGAAGGCGATTTTTTAAGCTGATAACACTTTTCTACCTTTACTACGACGACGTGCTAAAACGCGACGTCCTCCAACAGTAGCCATACGGGCTCTGAATCCATGAGTTTTCTGGTGTTTTCTTTTGCTCGGTTGATATGTTCTTTTCACAAGAGCCACCTCCACTTCTTTTTTACTTTATACAAATTGAGCATTGCTTGTAAATTATACATAAATTCATAATTAAAGTCAATAACGAGTTTATCTATATTCAAAATTTTCTCATTCGAAAATGATAATGTCTCAATGTATCAATATTGAAAATGTCCCAATGTAATTTAATAAAAGTATATAATATCTCCTTAAGGGAGGTCATTATGAGAAAGGTTGAATTAAGAATGA
>NZ_JBSPFA010000030.1:0-36447 GCF_053848885.1 Amedibacillus sp. YH-ame10 | reverse complement strand
AGAGAATCAAAAGTAAAAACTTGTCGTGTCCTTCTTTGGCTCTTCTTAGAGCCTTTTCGTCATGTTTTTTTCGTTTTCTCTCATTTCCACTTAAATTATGCAAGTTCCTAATAGATAAAAAAAAACTGTATGTTTTGACATACAATTTTTTCTTATTTAAGAACTGGCCAAAAGTCTTTATTTGCTTCGATTAAATCATCTAAAATGGCTTTCGCAACACCTGCACTAGGTACTGTTTTACTTAACGTAAGTGCTTGCCAAAGTTTCAAATAACTTTGTTCTGCCCATGCATCTACAACTAATTTTTCAACAGATACTTGTTGTTCCATAAGACCTTTTTGGAATTGAGGGATACTTCCAACACAAATTCTTTCAGGTCCATTTTTACCTACGATACAAGGAATTTCTACCATTGCGCTCGGATCAAAATTCTCAACTGCACCATTATTTTCTACAATCAATAACATTTTTTCTTTTGTATTATATGCCAATGCACATGCTAAATCTACGATATAAGATGCATGTTCATCAATGTGTAAATCTGCGCCTTCACTGCTTTGGTTTTCTGCTATTTTTTTACACTCTCCAAATACAAATTTTTCTCTTCCATCCATTACTTGATTTGCTCGTGTATAGGTAGGATCTGTATGTTCTACTACATAATCTGGATATAAATAGTATTTCAAATACGTATTTGGTAATGTTTCAGGATCAAGGGCATACACATCTCTTGCCTTAAGGAACGTATCGTTCCAACTTGGATCTGAGTGCTGATACATTTGTGTATCTACATTATATCCGTTTTTAGAGATATGTTTCTTTAATTCAGGCATTAAATCATTTCCATCTAAATCTTTAACACTTGTCCACCAACCGAAATGATTTAAACCATAATATGTAATATCTAGTTTTTTACGATCTTTGATTCCTAATATTTCTGCCATATGACGTTCAATACCAATTGGCATATCACAGATATTTAAGATTTTTGCGTTTGGACGTAGTTTACGTGTAGCTTCTGCAACGATTGCTGCTGGATTTGAGTAGTTTAACATCCAAGCATTTGGAGAGTATTGTTCCATATAATCTACAAGTTCTAACATAGCACCAATAGAACGCATACCATAAGCAATCCCACCAGGTCCACATGTTTCTTGTCCAACTACATTATATTTCATTGGAATTTTTTCATCTAATTCACGCATTGCATATTTACCTGCACGAATATGTGCCATTACAAAGTCAACATCTTCAAATGCTGTTTTTGGATCTGTTGTAGCCATGAATTCAATTTCTGGGTTACGTTCTCTAATAAGCACTTCACATGCATCCGCAACTATTTTTTGACGCTGTGCATCGTTATCATAAAACTTAATAGAACGAAGTGGAAAACGCTCTAAGTGTGACAATAACATTAAGACGATACCTGGAGTATATGTACTTCCTCCTCCAGCAATTAAAACTGAAAATTTCTTCATATTAAGTTCCTTTCTAAGATAGATTTTATATTCTACCTAATGTAAGTTCCATGCTTTCTCTAACCTTTGGAACATCTAGTCCAATGATTACTTGGACAGAATCTCCATTTTTCACTAAACCAATTGCTCCATATTTCTTAAATTCATCTAAACTTTGTATTTCTTTTTCATCTTTTACAAGCAATCTTAATCTCGTTGCACAGTTACTAATTTCAAGAATGTTGTCTCCACCACCAAGGCAAAGAATCAAACCATCAACATCATATTTATCTTTTGATTTAACTTCCCCATCTTTTAACATTTGATATTCGTCTTTGGTAAGTAGTTTTACATCTTCATCAATTTCACGTCCTGGTGTTTTATAATCAAACTTTAGGATCATGAACTTGAACACATAGTAATAAATAAATATAAATGCGATACCTACCACAAACATCATAACGTACATCATGACATTGTTTTTAAATAATGGGACAAGGTTCAAGAATATAATGTTTGGAATTCCTTGACCGAAGTTACCAACAACCCCAACCGCAAGCATTGCGACTGCAAGTACGGCAGATAACACAGAGTAAACGATATAAAGCATAGGCGCAACAAATAGGAATGTAAATTCTAATGGTTCTGTAATTCCAGTCATCATCGAAGTAAGACATGCAGGAATCATTAATGCGATAACCATTTTACGTTTCTTTGGATTTGCTGTTTTATAGAAGGCTAACGCGACTCCAATAACACCGAAGATTTTCGCAAGTTCACCATTTGAGAATCCACCTAATGGATACACTTCAACAAGTGGTTTTGTTGAGTTTACAAACTCTGGAAGGTGTTGTGCCCAATATCCGATAGTTCCACCTTCTACCAGTACATTATCAAATAGTACTGGTGCATATATAAAGTGGTGAACCCCGAAAGGTAATAATAATTTTTGTAATATATTATAAGAGAACAAACCAAAGTAACCAGATTCTTTAAAGAATCCCTGTACACCTAGTAATAACGTTTGAAAATGTGGCCATACCATTGCTACTAAGATAGCAACAGGTATCATCACAAAGAATCCAATCATAACAACGAAAGCAGATCCTTTGAAGACACCTAAATAATCTGGCAAGTCTTTTTCATAGTATCTATTGTGTAAGAAAATTGCTAAACCAGCGATAATAATTGCGCCTATCATACCAGTATCTAATGTTTTGATACCTGCAATCATAGCTAGACCACTCGTTCCACCAACATCTGCAGTAAAGTCTACACCAATATTTGTACCAAATTGATTTAAGAACTCACTTAAGAAATAGTTGAATGTGATATAGATTACAAAGGTTTCCATACATGCTCTTGCATTTTGTTTCTTAGCTAATGCAATTGGTAAGGATATGGCAAATAATAATGGTAGTTGATTGAATACAGTGTTTGCTCCTGCACTAATCATGGACCAAAATTTAAACCAAATGGATTCTGGATTTGCTAAGTCTCCTACAATTTGCGGATTCATACAAGTTGTTGCTAAACCAACCATGATACCAGCAAATGCAAACAGTAGAACTGGAGTGAACATTGCACCTCCAAATTTCTGAATTTTCTGTTTCATAATACTTCCTTTCTCTCCCTGAATGTAATGGGTTTCAATTACATATTTTATTATAGATACCCCTATGTATGAAAACAAGATAGATGGTCACTTCTGTCCCAATATCCTTGTTTGGTACATTTTCCCTTTTTGTGGACTTTTTCCCATAAGAAAAGAATCGAGAGTTTCCTTCCGATTCTTTCTTTTCTTAATAGTAATAATACATGCTTGATCTTGCCATACCAAATGCAAATAGAAAGAAGAACACATAGAGTGCTACAATACTTAACACTCCTACGATTGCTCCTATACCTGCATTTTTTGATGATTTAGGCTTTGTATCTTTCCATACAAGGAAAAGTACCAAACCAACAATTGGAATACAGCATCCTAAAACGCCCCATCCGAAATTGCCATCATCTTGGCTTTGTGTTTTAGTCAATTCATTTTGTGAAATTGCCACTCCACAATTAGGGCAGATTACTGCTTTATCATCTATCTCTTTACCACAATTTCTACAGTACATAAAAATCTCCCTTTTCTAAACTATGCTTTCTTTGCTTGCTCTACTCCATATGCATAACCTAAGCCATAAACATAGGCTACACTTTTGAAAAACAAACAGCATAGTGCATATCCAAACAAGAACCCTGTAACAAATCTACGCCAATTGTTACTTTCATACTTCGTCAATAATTGAATAAACCCATCCAACAACATCGGAACCATGAGACATATTAATATAAGTATAGATGGTACAAAGAACCAATAGGATACAATAGCTACTAAAATACCAATCAATTCACCTGTACATCTTGCACAAATAGGAAATTTCTTTCCGTGATAATGAAATGATCGTTCATCTCTTCCATGACATCCAAAAATAATTGGAAGCCATTTATAAAGAAATTTTTTCATCGATTAATAATAGTAACCTGAACTTCCTTCGCTAATTCCTACCATAAATAAGAATGCGTAGAATATTACGATAAGAATAACAGATACAAGTGCTCCTATTCCTGCTGCTTTTGATGTTTTTGGTTTTGTATCTTTCCAAACTAGGAATAAAATTAAACCTACTAAGGGAATACAGCATCCAAGAAGACCCCATCCAAATCCACCATTATCAATTACATCTGGTGTTGCTGCTTTCGTCTCCTGAGAAACTCCACAATTAGGGCAGATTACTGCCTGATCATCAATCTCTTTACCACAATTTTTACAATACATAATTCTTCTCCTTTTCAAAACTGGTTATTCTTTACGACCCTTCCCAGTAGGTAAATTTTAACATGTTATAGAAAAATTGTCTATTCTGCGTAAAATTTGAATAGACAATTGGAAATTTAATTGATTTTTTTTATAATTCAAGGGTATTTTATCTCATATCCGTTTTAAAAGTGTCTTAACAGCATAAGAGGCAATCGCAATACCAGCAGCTGTTGGTACAAACGGAGAACTTGCTGGTGGCATTTTCTGCTTTCTAGTAACTCTTAAAAAAAGCACATTCACATTTACTGTAAACATACTTTCTGTTTCTTCATCAAAATTCATTTGTATTTAAAGAGTTGTATTCTAGTTTTTTTGGTAAAGCTAATTGTATCATTTGCATAAATAATGGTACGAGCATGTATACAAGTAGAGTTGCAATTTGTAGATTAATAGATAAAATCAGAACTATTGCGAATGGGATAGAATCACAAATAATCTTACTGATACCCATTTTAATACCTTTTTCACTATGTAACATATATGTAAAGTTGTCAATAGCATTTGCACTTAAACCCTGATTCATATAAATTGTTAATCCAATTGCACTCAATATACAGCCTACAAGTAGTACAACGTAAGGATTATAGCTACCGATATGAACAAATTGAGTAAATGCATCAATGAACAATCCTTGTAAAATCCCTGGAATCAAGCAAATAAAATTCCATTTTTTCTTAAATATAAGTTTCGTTGCTATAATCATAAGTATATTATTTATGATTTGCCAAAGTCCAATACTGATTCCTGTTTTACTGTATAACCCATAAGATAATAAGTCCCACGGGGCAGCACCTAAATTAGAATCAACAATAAAACGAATACCAAGAGATAATATGCTAATTCCAAAAACGTAGTAAGCTACTTGTTTATTCAAATATGACTT
This sequence comes from Amedibacillus sp. YH-ame10, assembly GCF_053848885.1. Lineage (NCBI taxonomy): Bacteria > Bacillati > Bacillota > Erysipelotrichia > Erysipelotrichales > Erysipelotrichaceae > Amedibacillus > Amedibacillus sp. YH-ame10. Next base: position 31,241 of record NZ_JBSPFA010000030.1, on the reverse strand, counting down.
TAATTTCATCTTCATTAGTAAGGCTTCTCAATTTATTACATTGATCAGGATCCATAAGTTGTGTAGAAATTGCAATTAAGGATTCCAAATGTTCTCCTTCATCTTCTGGAATCGCTAAGGCAAAGATGTCTGTGATTCTACTTCCATCCAAGCTATTCCATTCAATTCCTATTGTATTTCTAACATAAACAACAGCAGCTTCTTTAACTTCACTACATTTTCCATGTGGAATTGCAAATCCATCTACTAATCCTGTAGTCCCTTGTGCTTCTCTATCTTCTAATGCTTTCTTATAAGAAGTAGCATCACTTGCAATTCCCTCTTCTTTCATAAGATTTGCTAAAAAACGAAAAACTTCTTCTTGTGTTTGAAACTCTTGATGTAATATTACTTTATTTATTTTCATGTTTTTTTCCTCTTAATGTATATAAACGATACGCTTTTACCTTTTTTTCATTTCCTTGTTCCAATAAATTTCCAATTTCAAATTCCATACTTGCATGAATGTTTTGTTTGTCAAAATCCTCAAACGTTAAGAATCTAATTTGCATGGATCCATCTAACAGGGAACTATATATACTATATATTAGCAGATTATTGTCTACCTGCATATAAGATTTTTCAAGTGGCAAAATTGCTTCTTGTTTCCCTGTAAATTGAATTTTATTGTCAATTCGCTCATAGAATAAGTTTAAGCTTTGATTTTGATAGAACACACTTGGTGCTTCAAATGTATGAAGATAATTGTATAATGTAGCATCTACATTTTCTGCGAACACAATAGCAAATTCAAATTCATGTACTCCTAGAACTTGTGCAAGAGGTGTAAACATACGTATATGTCCTTTTTTTGTAGTATCTCCACTTGCTCTACCTGGACGATTCAATAAATCAGGTTTTCCTAATTCATTACAAGATGAAAATAAAGTCATATAAATTCTATCATCAATCGTTTGATATTCTTTTACTCCTTTATTTAATACCACAAGTTGTTTTCCTTCTTGACAAGCAGTCACAAAACCACTATTTGTTTCTATATCTACTGGATATTCCACATATGAGTCTTGCCAATTTTCAATTTCATCATTCAGCACATTTCTTTGAATAGTTCCAAAAGGAGTAGCTGCTAATGCTTTCTTTATATGTTCAAAACCTCTTATCGCTAGTCTTATTCGATGAGATAAAATTGTATTATCTACTACAACTTTGACTTTGATAAGTTCATCCTCTTGTAGGCGAATTTCAATCTTGCAATCCATTTCGCTATCATATATGTTTTCTTTTCTTTTCTCTATGTTTGATGGCAATTTCATCGTACAATCAATATTCATAATTTGGATACTATCTTTTATGACTACACTTGCTTCCTGCATTTGTACACATACCTCATAATCATTTTCTAAAGGAGAAAAGTCATAGGTGTCTCCATCATTTCCCATATCCCAAAGAGATATAAAATCTTTTACTGTTTCATCTTCATATGTTAAAGAAACATGGTGATCTTCAAACGATATTTTATAAATTGAATTTGATATGCTTAATTGATTAGGAACTTGTATTTTTGGTTCTTGAATGGAATGGAATTTGAATACCTTGTAACCAAAAGATGGAAGCTTCACTTTCACAAGAACTTTATGAAGATAATAATCATCTTCTTTTACATAATAATTCTCAATAGGTGTTTCTACCAATGCATGAGGATATCCAAAATATTTCTTTGTTTCTAGAATGGTACTAGCTTCTACTCCATCAATACTTATATATTCATCTAAACTAAATATTTCAACTTCTTTGTAACCATAAAATTCTTTTGGTTCAAAATTAAAGATTACAATTTCATCTTCTTTTAAGTTTAAGCGTTTTGCAAAATGCTTTTTCATATAGTTCTGAGCTGATTTTGCTATTTCTATAGCTTGCTTATTACGATTCAAAATGTCACTCGCAACGCTATCACTCACACAACCTACAATTCCATCATGTGCTTGTCCTTCAAATAAGAGCTTGAATGCTTCTGCAATTAAGTTATCACTCATTTGCATTCCTTCCATTTTAGCCATCACTTGTAGAGGTTGTGTGATTTTAATAAGCTCCTGTTCTGCTTGATAATTTGATTTTTTTATATCAATTCGAATAGCACCACAGCTCTTATGTATACGAGAATATTTCACTTCTCTAAATTCACCTTGATAAGGCTTTAAGGGTTGTGTTTTTATAACTTTCGCAAACTCTTCATACGTACTAATTTTCAAATCATCACTAACTTCTTTTATCTTTTTATCTAAATCAACAATGACATTAAACTGGTCATTTCCTACCGGAATTAATATATGTTCACTATCTGTCAATGTTTTGTATTCTTTAATCAATGGATTTAGTTTATGCTCCACAAAGGCACTTTCTGAGTTAAAGCCTTTTGCCATTCCATATCCATTGTGTAAAATGATTCCTGTTACTTCACTTTGATCTTGTCCAATCCATTTAAAATAGGGGGCAATATTTTGTTTTTGAAAATCAGCACCACGCCAAAATACAAAGTTATCTATTGAAAATTGATTCATAATCATGGGCATTTGATTACAGAATCCAAATGTATCAGGCAAATAACCTACTTTCATATAATCCTTAACTAGTTGTTTACTACGATAAATGCCATAATATAAGTTCTCTATAATGGATTGTCCGCTTACTAACTGGGTATCTGTTTGTGTATACCAAGGGCCTATAAATAAACGCTTTTCTTTTACTAGTTGTTGGATATTTACTAGCTTTTCTGGGTATAGTTTTATATACTCTTCTACTATGGAAACTTGCCCATCTAAACAGAAATTCGCTTGTTTATTTTCATTTAGTTCTTCTAGTATATCAGAAAATGTTTGATCCATTAACACAAGAGAATCGCTTGTGCTGAAGTACCACTCACGATCCCAATGTGTATGACTTACAATATGAATAGTTCGATTATAGGACACTTGTTGAATCTTCTACTTCAAATGATGTTCTAGTTAAGTATGCCCCAGCAGCTATAATACATGTACCTACAATAATTGCTAATACATAGATAGGCCATTGATCAACCAATAACCATCCATAAATGCCTGAAATAGGAATACTATTAACAGCTCCTAATCCAACTGCGATGGAAGATGCTACTCCACAACCAATGATATTTACAAATACTAGGATCTTTGGATTTGCTAATGTAAACGGGATAGCTCCTTCACTTACACCAACAAGTCCCATAATGAAGGATGCATTCCCTGCATTTTTAAATGATGCACTGAATTTTTGACCTTTGATTAAAGATATAATTCCATATCCTAAAGCTGGTACAATAATTGCAACCTGTGCCGCAGTGTTAGGTGCAAATACGCCAGATTCTAATAATCCCATAGCAGTAACTACAGCCGCTTTGTTAATTGGTCCACCTAAGTCTGCTCCAACCATCGCTCCCACAACCATTGCCATAAGGATAGTTGATCCTCCACTTAAGCTATTTAATCCATCAATCAAAGCTTGATTCAACCAGGCGAATGGTATTCCTACAACATAATTTACGATCAGCATTGTAATTAATACAGAACCTACAGGAATAATAAATACAGTTCCTAAAGATTCAGCAGCACCCTTGAATTTTACATGATCGATTAGGTATTTTGTAATATATCCAGCTAAGATACCAGCGGCCAATGCCCCAAAGAAACCTGATTCAATGTTCTTTGCTAACATACCGCCAGCAAAACCTGCAGCAAGTCCTGGTTTATCTGCAATTGAATATGAAATAAATCCAGCGAATACTGGTAACATCAACCCCAAGGCAGTTCCACCTAACCCATCTAGTGTATGGAAGAAGCCTAATAAATTACTTCCTGCATGAGATGCATCCCAAATATCTGTAACATTAAATGCCATAGCTCCAATTCTAGCAATTCCCATAATTACAGAAGCTGCTATTACAATTGGAATCATATAAGATACACCTGTTAAAATATGGTTTTTTATTGAACCCGTTTGTTTTTTCACAATACCATCATTTTTACCCTTTGTATAAGCTATTGCATTCTTGATCACTTCTTCTGGGTTTTTGATTGGAGCAGATACAGGACAACGATAAATTGATTTTCCTGCAAAACGATCTTCTTCTTTAACTTTTGTATCTACTGCAAAAATAATACAATCTGCTGATTGAATATCTTCTTTTGTAAGACGATCTTCGATTCCTTTCGCCCCTTGTTTTTCTACTTTAATTTCATACCCTTGTTTCTTTGCTGATTGTTCCAATCGAGTAGCTGACATATATGTATGTGCTATTCCTGTTGGACATGATGTAATCGCAATAATCTTCATCTTGTTATCCTCCTAATTGCTTTCAACAATCTATTTATATCACACTTGTGTAATTTTATGCAATATGTTATAATTATAAGTGAAAAATTATATAAAGGGTGAAAAATTACATAATGAACAATTTAAGAAAACGCATACAAGCAAACTATTACGAATTAACAAATGCTAGCAAACTAATAGCTGATGTTATTCTAGGTTACGAAGAAAAAGATTTTGATTTAAATTTAGTAAGTCTTGCGGAAAAAGCTTTCTGTTCAAATGCCGCAATCACAAAATTTATTCATTATTTCGGAGAACAATCCTATAAAGTATTTGTTCGAGATTTGAATAGAGTAGATGAAAATAGCAGTTCGACAATAATGGAATCTATACATCTTGTTGACGTCTATTATAATCAACATATAGATAGTATTCAAAAATTCATTGAGAATATAAAAAAAGCAAATAATATTTATTTATTCGCCTCTGGACAAAGTCAAATTTCAGCATTAGATTTTTCTACAAAATGCAATAAAAAACAAAAAGGAAAATATATTTTTGAGTCCAACTCAGATACACAGCGTCTTTTATTGCATACAATATCAAAGGATGATTTCATCATATTTATATCAAATAGTGGTGAATCTAGAGAACTACTGCAGTTTTTAAAAGAAATTGACAACAATAACCTCTATTTAGTTACCAATCGTGAAAATTCTTCTTTAGCAAAGCAAATTGAACATACAATATGCCTCAATAATACAATTGAATCACCTCTTGGATTTAAAGAGTTCTCAAAAGAATCCAAATATTCTTTGTTATATTTTTTTGATAGTTTATTTGAATTGTTGTACCAACAAAATCAATCGCATAAATAATAACCTACATGTTTGTGTATGCGTTCAATTACCCTGTTTTACGTTATCTATATCATGAAAAACATGTACTCATAGTTCCATGCCTAAAACTAAACTATCTAATCCAATATTGTTTACCTCCGTTATTTTTAGATAATAATTTCTGCTTTCAAAAGAAATAACAATATGAGCTAAAACTTACAACATAAAAAATCAATCAATAATCTTCACTATTTATTATTTTTTGAACAGCATAAGAGGCAATCGCAATACCAGCAGCTGTTGGTACAAACGGAGAACTTGCTGGTGGCATTTTCTGTTTTCTAGTAACACCATCTTCATTCACAATACTTGTTTGTACACTTGGATGTTCGCTTGAACATACCACTGGTATCTTTCCTTTAATACGATTCTTTCGTACAAGATTACGCATCACTTTTGCTACTGGATCATAGCTAGTTTTCATAAGTTCTGTAATTTCAATCTTTGTAGGATCCATGCGATTTGCCATTCCCATACTAGAAATAAAGTTAATCTTATGTTCTAAACAATAACGAATTAAAGCTAATTTAGATGTCATTGTATCAATCGCATCTACTACAAAATCCACGTGTTCTTGAAACAACTGTTCATTTTTACTTTCATCATAAAACATATCATATCGTACAATCTCACAATCCTTACGATACGTTTCAATGCGTTCTTTCATCACTTCAGTTTTTGAACGACCTACTGTTTGAAAAGTCGCATGTATTTGACGATTCAAATTACTTAACGCAACTTGATCTCCGTCTACAAGAATCAATTTTCCTATTCCACAACGAGCTAGTGATTCTGCACTATAAGAGCCAACACCGCCAACCCCTACCACCATAACACACGCATTTTGAAGTGTATCAATTCCTTCTTTTCCAATCAATAATTCCATTCTTTGTAATGGTGTTTCCATATCAGTTATCTAACCACTCTTTCACATCTGTAACTACACATTCAGGATACCCACTCGTTTCAATATCATACCAATGTACTTGCATTTGATTTCGAAACCAAGTGTATTGACGTTTTGCAAAATTGCGTGAGTTCTTTTTGATTTTTTCTACACTTTCTTCGATAGACGCAGAACCCTCAAAGTATTCTTTCCATTCTTTATATCCAATTCCTTGAAAACTTTGTAAGTCCCATACATTTTCATGAGAGGATACAAGCGATTTTATTTCCTCCAATAAACCCTCTTTTATCATTTGATCTACCCTTTGATTAATTCGTTCATACAGACGTTCACGATCCATTGTCAATCCTATGATATATGCATCATAAATCATTGTGTGTTCTTGAGATTCTATAATGTCGCTCTTTTTTTCACCTGTATGTGCCATATATAAAGCGCGAACGATTCGTTGTCGATTATTCTGATGAATGCTTTCACATACTTTAGGATCCACTACCTTTAACATACCCCATAGTTCATCGTTACTTCTTTCATTTAAAAAACTCATAAATTCTTCATCTTTTTTCTGTTCAAGAAAACGATAATCATAGATAGCTGATTTGATATATAACCCTGTTCCTCCGCATATGATTGGAACACAACCCTTGTCATGTATTTCTTTTACATGCTTTCGTGCAATTTCTTGAAATATCATAACGTTATAATCATCTATGAACGAAAAACAATCCACAAGAAAATGAGGAACATCCATCATTTCCTCTTTCTTTATTTTTGCGGTACCAATGTCCATATTTTTATATACTTGCATAGAATCTCCGCTAATAATTTCACCATGAAATGTTTGTGCCATAGAAATACTTAGGCTTGTTTTTCCTACTCCTGTAGGTCCAACTATGATTAACACTTTCTCCATATTAACCTCTTTCAAACTCTTTAATCAATGCTTTATCTTCCATACAAATCAAAGTAGGTCTTCCATGTGGACAATGAAATGGTTGTTCACATTTACCTAAATCATCAATTACCTGCTTCATTTCTTCAAGCGTTAGGGAACGATTGAATCGTATGGAACTATGACAAGCCATAGTCGCAATCGCATGTTTACGTAGTTTATCGATACTGATTTCAGAGTCTCTTTCCCAAATATCAATCATATCTGTAAGAAATGCTTCTTCTGCGATATCTTTCATCCAAATAGGTAGTTCACGACATACCAATGTCGTATTTCCAAATGCCTCTAGGTGTATTCCTAATTGTTCTAACAATGCGTTTATATCATCAATCTGTGAAACTGCAGAGATTGTACTTTCAATTGTAATTGGTAATAATAATGGTTGCGCATCTGTAATGCCTTTCAAAATCTGTTCTCGTATAATTTCATAATGATATCGCTCTTGTGCTGCATGTTGATCAATAATATAGAGTCCCTTTTCTCCTTCAGCTAAAATATAACAGTTGTGAAACTGTCCTATTACACGAAGCTGAGGTAGACTTGGATTGATTGGTTTTTTAACGACTATTGCTTCTTCTTGAGCTGGTATTATAAGTTCTTCTGATACAACCTCATCTTTGAAAAGAGTCTCGCTTTTTTGCGTTTCTTCTTTTGTAGTCACTTCATAATTGGAAGGTGTATCTTCTACTTGATTCTGTTTAATCTCTATGGTATATTCCTGTCTTGGTAAATCTATCGTTTGTTGTTTTAACTCTTGTTTCTTTTCTTCGATCTTTACTTTTAACTCTTCCATATCTAGAGGTGCTTGTTTTTCTGGTTGTGTAAAAGTTTCGTTTACTTCATCGTGAAGTTCTTTAACTTTTTCTTCTCTATCGTAAGTAAATTGTAAAGAAGGCATTTCTACTTTTTCTTTAATGGTATCCTTTTTTATATCTACATTTGGTATTTCCATTTGTTGCATCAACGCTTGACGAATAGTTTCATATACCAATTTTTCTAATTGTTTTTCTTTTGATAAACGAATTTCCCATTTTGATGGATGTACGTTTACATCTACAAGTTGTGCATCCATAAGCATATCAATAATGACAATTGGATAGCGATCCTTTGGCATATATGGTGAATACGCATCTAAAATGGCTTTCTGTAAATGAAAGTTACGTACCATTCTTCCATTGATATATAAAAGCATATAATATTTTGTAGCACGTTGAAATTGCGGCTGCATTGCATATCCGACAATTCTATAATCGCTATCTTCATTATCTAATTTAATTGCGGTTTTCGCAGTTTCTCTTCCGTATATTTGCATCAACACTTCTAGTAAGTTTCCACTACCTTTGGTTTTAAATATTTCTCTTCCATCATGTGATAGATTGAAACTGATTTCCGGATGGGATAATGCGAACTTTTGTACTACATCTGATATCAAAGAAAACTCATATTGAGGACTCTTCAAATGTTTAAAGCGAGCTGGTGTTTTTTGAAATAGGTTCTTGATTTCAATCATGGTCCCTTTAGGAGAACCCGCTGGTTTTGCCTTCACGAGTGTACCATATGATATTTCTACTTCACTACTATCGACACCATTGTTCGTCCTCATTAACACATGAGAAACAGAGGCTATTGAAGGTAATGCCTCCCCACGAAACCCCATCGTATTAATTTTCCAAAGATCATCTACATCTTTGATTTTACTAGTTGCGTGTCGTTCAAAAGCCAAGGTTGCATCCTGTGCATCCATGCCATCCCCATCATCAATAATTGTAATCGTATCGATTCCACCTTGTGCTATTTGTATTTCTACATGATGTGCATTCGCATCTATACAGTTTTCTACAAGTTCTTTTACAATACCTGCTGGTCTTTCGACCACTTCACCTGCTGCGATCATATTTGATAAATGCTCATCTAATTGATGAATACGTCCCATGAATCAACACCTCCTTTATTTATAGCTTATCTTTTATTTCATATAAGAATTGCATTGCTTCAATTGGTGTCATCTTATTTACATCTACTTCTTGTATTTTATGGACGATACCTTGATACAATGGATTCTCTTTTTCAATTACTACTGGTTGTTCAATTTGCGCAACCATATTCGGTTGTAATTCTAAATTATCTAAGATTTGCTTCGCACGATCTAGTACAGAATTTGGAAGATGAGCAAGTCTAGCAACGTTGATACCATAAGACTTATCTGCTTTTCCATCAACTACACGATATAAGAAAGTAACCTTGTCATCTTCTTCGTGTACTTCTACATGAACATTACGAATACTTGGGTTCTTTTCCTCCATCTCAGTTAATTCATGATAATGAGTAGAAAATAAAGTTTTTGCTTTAATGTTACGGATAATATATTCTAACATTGCTTGTGCTAGTGCCATTCCATCATATGTAGATGTCCCTCTACCTATTTCATCGAATAAGATAAGTGAATTTTCAGTAGCATTTTGTAATGCATTATTTGCTTCTATCATCTCCACCATAAATGTTGATTGTCCAGACATGATATCATCACTTGCTCCAATACGTGTAAAGATTTGATCAAAAATTGGCATATGAACACTCTTTGCAGGAACGAAACAACCAATTTGTGCCATAATCACAAGAAGTGCAGTTTGACGCATATAGGTTGATTTACCACCCATGTTAGGTCCCGTAATCATAAGGACATCATTTTCTTTATTCATGGTTAAATTGTTTGATACATAACGTGTAGTTTTCATAACACGATCCAATATTGGATGTCTTGCCTCTTCCATATGAATTGCATGTTGTTCATCAAACATAGGTCTAGTATATCCATTTTCACTTGAAATATCAGCTAAGGCATATAACGCATCGATTGTTGCCAAGGTAGTTGCCACATCATGAAGTTTTGGTAAGTATACTTTGATATGGTTCAATAGATTGTTGAACAACTCTACCTCTAAACGTATACTTCTTTCTTGTGCATGTAAAATTGCATCTTCTTTTTCTTTTAATTCTTGCGTGATAAATCGTTCTGCATTTGATAATGTTTGTTTACGAACATATCCAAATTCTTCTTTTATCTGTTCAAGATTCGCATTCGTTACTTCAATATAATATCCAAATACACGATTGTATCCAATCTTTAAGGATTTAACCCCTGTTCTTTCTCTTTCTTTATTTTCTAATTCAAGAATCCAGTTCTTGCCATTCTTTCCAATAGAACGAACTTGATCCAGTTCTTCATTATAGCCTTCTACAAAAATTCCACCATCTTTTAATGTTAATGGAGGTTCCTCTACGATAGCACCATTGATCATATCATACAATTCTTGGCAAGGATCTACATTATGAAACTGCGCATAGGCACTACAATCTTTGAATAGTTCAAAAATGATAGGAGCATGTTCTAATGTTTTGATCAAACGAAGGATATCTCTTGGATTTGCACTACCATATGCAACACGTGCAGATAAACGTTCCATATCATATACGAAAGATAGATGCTCCCGTAGTTCATCTTTCGTAATAAAATTATCATTCAAGTACTCAATTGCATCTAATCGTTGATTGATAGCTTTAGGATTTACCAAAGGATACTCAATCCATTTACGTAACAAACGAGAACCCATTGAACTACGACATTTATCTAGGAAGTTCCATAATGTCAAAGAACGTGAATGATTACGAATACTCTGTGTTAACTCAAGGTTTTGTTTCGTAGAAAAATCCATTTGTAAGAACTCGTTCTCATACACCATTTCCACATGATTCAAATGTGCCATACTTCTTTTTTGAGTTTCATTTAAGTAGTTTGTTAAAATACCAAACGCATGTTGGATTCTTTCGTCTTCTACATCATGAATCAAATGATTATACTCTTCTTTAATTGCACTTTCATTTTCATATGAAATCGTGATAACCTGCATTTCTTCAATCATCTTCACAATTTTTTTATCAAACTTTTCTTGTAAGACAATTTCACGTACGTTATTCCCAAGTAATACTTTCTGTATCGCCATAACTTGTTTATCAATTAATTGTGCGCGCATTTCTCCTGTTGTCATTTCACATAAAACAACAGCAAGACCAAATTGGTAATCATGCATACTAGCGATATACACAGTTGCCTTTTCATCTCCAACTTCATCCATGATTGTTCCAGGAGTAACTATTTTAATTACATCTCTTTTCACAAGACCTTTCGCAAGAGAGGCGTCTTCCAATTGTTCAACAATCGCAACTTTATATCCCTTTTGGATCAGTCTTTGAATATATCCATTTGCTGCATGATGAGGAATTCCACACATTGGAACTTTCTCCTCTACACCTGCACTTCTTCCCGTTAAAACTAAATCTAATTCGATTGATGCTGTTTTGGCATCCTCAAAAAACATTTCATAAAAATCACCAAGACGATAAAAAATGATAGCATCTTCATTTCTTGCTTTCACTTCTAAGTAATGGTTCATCATCGGTGTATAAGTAGCATTTTTTGCCATAATATCAACTCCTGCTTCTAAGTATATATTATAACAAAATTTTCTATCTTATTGTAGGATTTTCACTGTTAAACCTGAAGATTTCCTGACAATTCGATTTATGGTAACATAAGAATCCTATTACGTGTTATAATAAATACGACTTTGTATACAATCGCAAAATTGCGATAAAATAAATGGAGTGATGCTAATGAAAATGGGATTATCGAAAGCGAAAAATCCTGCAAAAATTGATTTCCTTTTACTGATATTATTACTACTTATGGCAGCCGCTAGTTTATTATCAATTTATTCAACTTTTGGGTTGACTGGTGCAGATGGTCCAGGATACTTGATACGTCAAGTTATGTGGTATGTTATCGGATTTATTGCCATTGCCTTTATGGTGTATCTTGGAAATGATAGTATTATGGATTTCGCAAAAATTGCATATTGGATTTTAATGGTTTGTTTAATAGCGTTGTTGATGGGTCAGATTTATTATCGACTTAGAGGTGAAACTATATTTTTAAAAATTATCGCAACGAGAAACGGGGCAACCTCATGGTTTGAATTCCCTTCACCTCTTGGACAATTTCAACCAAGCGAGTTTATGAAAATTGTCTTAATTATCATTACTGCAGGCATCATCGATAAACATAACAAAAACAAAACCACTGAATCTTATGAAATGGATTTCTCTTTATTCGTAGAAGTTGCGAAATGGGCACTTCCTCCTATTATTCTAATTTTACTTCAACCTGATACTGGTGTTGTTATTATTATAGGACTATCCTTATTGGCTATGATTATATGCTCTGGAATAAAGCGGGAGTGGTTGATCATACTAGGTGTTACGATTACAGTAGCACTACTTCTATTCTTCTATATGTATTATTTTCATTTTGATGTATTAAACAATATGATTGGTGGAACAAATGGGTATAAATTAAAACGTGTTACAACCTGGTTAAATCCAGAAACCGATATTAGTGGAGATGGTATGCAATTATATACTGCACTTATGGTGATGGGTTCTGCTGGGCTTACAGGACATGGTGCCGGAATGAGTTTAGTAGCAATTCCTGAAGCGCATACTGACTTTATATATGCGATTGTTGGGCAAAGCTGGGGTCTTATTGGATGTCTTGTTATTCTATTTCTATGTTTAATGCTAGATATTTATTTATGTAGGATTGCGGCCAATTGTAAGAATATGTTTGAGAAGTATCTCATCTGTGGAATATTGGGTATGCTGCTTTATCAACAAATACAAAATATTGGTATGATTGTTGGACTTATTCCTATTACTGGAATTACACTTCCTTTGATTTCTTATGGTGGTTCTTCTATGTTATCTTATATGGTTGCATTTGGAATCATAATGAATGCTAGTGCGAAAAATAAAGCAAATGAATTCACATAAAAAAGGAACTTTCGTTCCTTTTTTAGTATAAATTTTTCAATCTCTTTAGATAACTATATTCTTTATAACGTGCAAACTTTACTTTTAGAGTAGACATTTCACAAACAATCTCTTGTGTGTTCTCTAATGAGAAATTTAAATGATCATAACATAATACTGCGGTATCAAATGTATCACTGCGCATTTTTATTACACGATTATCCATCATAACATATGGATTTGCTAATGAGCGGTGTTTTGAGTGCTGTATTGGGGTGATTTCTGCTAATTGCAATAAGGATAATCCACTATCAATCACGGCACCATCCAAGCTTCTATTGTATGCAGTAGAGCCTGCTTGCGTAGATAAACAAACACCCGATCCTCGACATGTCTCAAAGAACTCATCATCAATATATACATCCACTCTTTGTGATTTTATAATATTTTCTATACGCATTTCATTTAATGCATAAAAAGGCTCTTTTACATTATCCAATTGGATTCTCAACAACTTTGATTCAAATGTAACATGTTGTTTGTGAAGCAAGTCTTGGATAAAGTCTTCAATTTGTGATTCTGTATAATCGGTAAAGAATCCTAGCGTTCCTGTATGCACACCAATAAAATGAATCTCATTGATGCAACGTAAATATTGATGCACCGCATAAAGAAGTGTTCCATCTCCACCTACACAAATCACTAGTTTTGGATTTTCTTTATCATAAACCCAACCCTCTTCGTTCAAGCGTTCTTTTACGATATTCTCAATTTCATATGATTTCTCATCTTTTTTTGCCACTATGGAATAATTCATCGCAAAATCACTTCCTTTTATCATGTACCTATTGTATCATATCTTAAAGGGTGATGAAAGATGAATGAGAATATTGAATTAGAATACAAAGTTCTTTTAAATGAGAACCAGTTTGAAAAACTTACTTCTAGATATCCAAGCTTGAAATTTAAGAAACAAGTAAATACCTATTATGATACAAAAGATATGCAAATACGAATAAAAAAGGGTGCTATGCGTATTCGAGAAATCGATGACACTTGTATCTTTACTTTGAAAATGCATAAGGGAAACGATTTGTTGGAGTACGAATGCAAGGTGCCAGAAAACAGTACAAAGGCTCTATCTTCAGAAGAAATCATATCCCTATTAAATAAATATGAATTAAGTGGTCCTTTTCATACACTAACAAGTCTTACCACCTATCGTGCTATGATAATTACGGAATATGCAGAAATCTGTTTTGATAAGAATCATTATGGAAATAGCGTTGATTATGAAATAGAATACGAATATAAAAAAGATCATAATGGTTTAAAAGAATTTCAAACGATTCTTGATTTTATTGGAGTTACTTATACACAGAATTGTGATTCTAAAATCAAGCGTGCACTTGATCAACTATTATGATGATGTTCCTAATCGTATGGAATATCATAACCTTTACTATGATGGGAATAGATAAATGGAAAGCAATTCATAAAGAAATGAGAATATCAGAAAAAATGTTATTGTCTTGTTCTTTGCTTCTTGGATCCTTAGGTACTCTTTTAGGAATGATTGTTTTTCGTCATAAAATAAGAAAGCCTTTATTCTACATCAGTGTTCCTGTGATGATTATTGTCCATAGTTTGATAATTTTAAGGCTAGTCTAAATCGACTAGCCTTATTTCATATAGTATATGCATTGCGTCTAATACTTCTTTTGTTTCATGTGAAATCTCTTGATTAAACAACATGATTGCGATTATTTCATTCCCATACATACTCTTTTCTAAATAACCATGATATAACATATAATGTCCTAGTACATACTGAAGTTTCTTTTGAAAATCATTTGAATTTACAATGCATGGAAGATAGATTTTTATAATACTATCTTCTATTTGTATATACTCACTTTTAGCATCACTGATTGTTCTTGTATTTGAATTATCATTCATACAAATTTGTATATACTTATATAGTCTTGACTCATCATAGCTACTATAGTAACTAGAACGAATCTTTTCATAGATGTTTTGTATCGTTTGAATTTGCGCATCCTTCATAAACGTAACTTCTTTTTGTTCTTGGAATAAATTTGACCACATATCTACTCCAAAGTTTTCTGCTACTTTTAAAATCTTACTAGTATTTAACATATCTTCTTTATCGATATAAATATAACTTTCAATTTTATTAGAAATTTCCATTCCTATTTCACTTAGGTATACAGGGTATTGGAAGAACACAACTTCTTCCAATAATAGACAGTTTAAATAGTCTGGTATTTTATGATTCTTTGTGACTTTCATTATCGCTTCTTGTAATGCATCTTTTGTGGGATAACCATTTTGTGTGCCATACTTTGTCCACATCTGTGAAAAGGATAAGGTATAACTTTTTTTAAACTTTCCATATCCTATCAATCCCTTTTCTTTTTTACTTCCCATTTCACTACCTTTTGCTAGAAAGAAAAGTAAATCTCCAGCATTAAGTGAACTTATTTTCTTTGCATTACTTGGTTTCCAAAAGTTGATAGAATGGTTTCCATTTAAGCGATGAAACTCAATCATATTTTTATCTGTTACATATGCAATTGATGCCATTCATATCCCTCTTTTCTATATGTATATTGTACCATGATATGCTCCATCAAACAAAAAGAAGTATGAAATTCATACTTCTACATTTTCTTTCTACCTTCGAATGCTTTGATTAATGTTAGTTCATCAGCGTAATCCAAATGCCCTCCCATTGGTAAACCATGTGCTATTCTTGTAACGTTTACTTCATATTTTTCAAGAAGCTTTGATAAATACAAAGCCGTTGTTTCTCCTTCAACTGTTGGATTAGTTGCGATAATAACTTCTGATGTATGTTCATCTATACGATTTAATAAACTTTCGATATTGATATCTTCAGGAAGGATCCCTTTTGATGTTGATATAACACCATTTAGGACATGATACACACCTGAATACTCGCGCATCTTTTCCATCGCAATAACATCTTTAGCGCTCTGCACTACACAAATCATACCTGTATTTCTAGATGAATCCTTGCATATATCACAAAGTTCATCTTCCGCTAGGTTACCGCAAATATCGCATTTTCTTATACCATCTTTCACATTGACTAGAGCATCAATAAATTCTGTAATAGTTTCTCCGCTCCATTCAATTGACTCAAAAGCATAACGTTCTGCAGTTTTTAATCCTACACCAGGTAAGCGGCGATAAGCTTCTACTAATGATTCAAACTTCTTTGGGTACATTTAGAAGCCTCCAGGCATCTTAATTCCACCAGTAATTGCATTCATTGTTTTTTCTTTATCTTCGTTTGCCTTTGCAAGAACTTCATTGAATGCTGAGATTAACATATCTTCTAAATCCTCTTTACTATCTTTTTCAAGTAAGTCCTCATTGATCTGTATAGATTCAACAGTAAAATCACCTTTTACAACAACCTTCACAGCTCCTCCGCCCATGCTAGTTTCATAAGTCTTGCTGCTTAGTTCTTGTTCTTTTTCTGCCATATCTTTCTGCATTTTCTGCGCTTGTTTTAATAATGCTTGCATATTCATAATTTTATTCCTCCGTAATAGTTATGTTTTCTTCTCCAAAGAGACTCAATATTGTTTCTTCTTGCGTTGGTTCTACAACCGTCTTATCTTCAACTGCTACATCTTCTATTTTCAATGGTTCAGGTAATGTTCCATTGATCATTCTATCTTTGAATTCTTGAATAACAACATTTTGTTGTGCTTTTGAAATACCAAATATTTTTTTGTTCTTTCCAAGTAATTCAACGATAAACTCTTGGAATTCATTGTTACTATCTACTTCATTGATTTCGTTTGCTTCTGCTTTACTATCTACACCAATAACAATGTAGTTGTTTCCACTACCTACGATCGAAGCATTTCTTAATAAGCTTGCAAATCTAGCCCACTTTAAATCCACTAGATACTCCGATATCGTGCTAAATTTGTCCATATCGTATGCTTTTTCAGGTTTTGTTGCACCAACTAATAGTCCAAGCACAAAATCATTATCTAATGATTTCATAATTTTTGATGTACTTGGGATTACTTCTGTAGCTGGTTTACTTTCTTGTTTTACCGCCTGAACTACAGGTACTGGCTTAACTTCTTCGATAATCATTGGAATATCTACTTCTTCTGTAGTATCAGTAGCCTCAAATGTTTCACGTGAAACATTTTGAGGTTGCGGAATCTCTTTGACAGGTTCCTTTTTGGTAATAACAGGCTCTGCTACAACTTTTTCAGTTGTATTTGTAGTACTTACATCTAACATCTCTAGAAGACACACTTCAAAATACGAACCCACATTAGCTGCAAATCTATATTTATCATATGCTCCCATCAGTAAATCTATCATTTTAAAGCGAGTTTTTATAGTACAACCCTTTATAATCATAGAAGCTTCTTCGTTACTTAAATCATGCAACAAGCTAGCATCTTTAGTATATTCAAATATGATAGATTCCTTCAATAGTTCGATTAGATCCTCTGTTAATCGCTTTATATCAACGCCTTTTTCAATGAAATCATCAACTTTATTAAGTAATACTACTGGCTCTTTATTAAATATACTATGGAATAGTTCTAATTTTTCCTGCACAGTAGTTATTCCATAAATTTCATTGATATGATGAAGCTCTACATGGTCTTTTGCATATGCAATACATTGATCAAGTATAGATAGAGCATCTCTTAATCCCCCATCAGCTAACTGTGCAATCAATTTAATAACATCCTCATCACATTGTATATTCTCTGCCTTTAATACAGTATGTATACGCTCAACTATTTCTGGTCTAGAAACTTTTGTAAAATCGAATCTTTGACATCTAGATATAATTGTAGGTAATACCTTATGTGGTTCAGTTGTCGCTAAAATGAAGATTACATGTGCTGGAGGTTCTTCGATAGTTTTTAATAGAGCATTGAATGCACCTGTTGACATCATATGAACCTCATCAATAATATAAACTTTATATTTACCCTTTAAAGGAGCATATTTAACTTTCTCTATCAGCGTACGTACTTCTTCAACACCATTGTTACTAGCCGCATCTATTTCTATAATGTCTGGATGTGATCCTTCTTGTACAGATAGACAGTTATCACATTTCAAACAAGGTTTAACTTCCTCATTTTCACAATTTATAGTCTTCGCAAATATCTTTGCAATTGAAGTTTTACCAGTACCTCTAGGCCCGCTAAATAAATATGCATGAGCAATTTTGTTCTGTTCAACTGCATTTTGAAGAGTTTGAACAACATGTTTTTGTCCTGCTACTTCTTCAAAACTATTAGGTCGATATGTACGATAAAGTGCTTTATATCCCATATGACACCTACTTTCTCTATTGATAATTATATCATGCTTTCATAATAAAAAAACAAATACTTTCACTTAAAGAAGTATTTGTTATCTGTTTTTCTTACGCTTTTCTTTAAAAAAATTAGTAAGCATCAGCCCACATTCTTCTTCCATAATACTACTCGTTATTTCAGGATAATGATTGAATCCTTTAATATCATACATATTCATACAACTTCCCATACATCCACCTTTTGGATCCTTAGCACCAAATACAACCCTCTTAATTCTTGATTGTAAAATAGCACCACTGCACATTGGGCATGGCTCTAAAGTAACATATAATGTACAGTCTTCTAATCTCCATGATTCAACTTTCTTACAAGCCTTTTGTATAGTTATAATTTCTGCGTGAGCAATCGATTGTTGTTTCTTTTCTCTTAGATTATATCCTCTTGCGATTATCTTGTCATCTTTTACAATCACACAACCAATAGGAACTTCATCTATGGCCAATGCTTTTTTTGCTTCTTTGATTGCCTCTAGCATAAATTGTTTATCCACAAGATTTACCTCCGAATATAATAAAAGCTACCACACATGATAGAGCTCCCTTAAGGCTGCTTCGTTCCCAATCTGACCTAATTCAGTAGATACCATTGTAGTAGCTTTTATATTATAACATAGATTATAATTTTTTCAACTATTTCCTGAAGAACCTACTAACTCAAAATGTTTCACGTGAAACATTCTAAAATTAAAAAATAATCGTTTTGTGAAATGCTTCGAGATTAGTAAGTATCTGTCTTTTTATTTCTCATTGCAAATTAGAAAACACCATTTTTATATAAAATAGCCATAAAATACGATAAATAAAGGATATTTTCAACATATGCACTGAACTAAAATAGGTGTCTGAAATTAAAAAAAATGATGATATTCATCATTTTTTACTGTTTTGGCATTAAAATTTTTGTTCCACCCATATATGGTTGTAAAACTTCAGGAATGTTCACACTTCCATCTTCATTTAAATTATTTTCTAAAAATGCAATCAACATTCTTGGTGGAGCAACAACCGTATTGTTTAATGTGTGCGCAAAATATTTTCCGTCTTCACCTTTTACACGAATTCCTAATCTTCTTGCTTGAGCATCAGTTAAATTTGAACAACTTCCAACTTCAAAATATTTTTGTTGACGTGGGCTCCATGCTTCAACATCAACTGATTTACATTTTAAATCCGCAAGATCACCAGAACAACATTCTAAAGCACGAACTGGAATATCTAAACTTCTAAATAAATCAATTGTATTTGTATATAATTTTGTAAACCACTCTTTACTTTCTTCTGGTTTACATACAACAATCATTTCTTGTTTTTCAAATTGATGAATACGGTACACTCCGCGTTCTTCAATACCATGTGCTCCTTTTTCCTTACGGAAACATGGAGAATAGCTTGTATAAGTATATGGAAGTTTCTTTTCGTCTAAAATTGTATCAATAAACTTTCCAATCATAGAATGTTCACTAGTACCAATCAAATATAAATCTTCTCCCTCAATTTTATACATCATTCCTTCCATTTCCGCAAAACTCATAACTCCGGTAACTACATCACTACGAATCATGAAAGGTGGAATTACATAAGTGAATCCTCTGTTAATCATAAAGTCACGAGCATAAGAAATAACTGCAGAATGAATTCTAGCAATATCACCCATTAAGTAATAAAAGCCGTTTCCTGCAACTTTTCTAGCTCCATCTAGGTCAATTCCGTCAAAACGTTCCATAATATCTGTATGATATGGAATTTCAAAAGAAGGAACAACAGGCTCTCCAAACTTCTCTAACTCTACATTTTCACTATCGTCTTTTCCAATAGGAACACTATCATCTATGATATTTGGAATCTGCATCATAATGTTCTTTATTTTAGAAGTTAATTCCGACTCTTTTTCTTCGGTTAATTTCATTTCATCAGCCATAGCTTGCACTTTTTCTTTTATAGCTTGTGCCTCATCTTTTTGGCCTTTTGCCATAAGAGCACCAATTTCTTTACTTAAAGTATTGCGTTGTTGTCTTAAATCATCACCTTTTTGTTTTAATGAACGATTTTCAACATCAAGAGCAATTACTTCATCTACCAAAGGTAATTTCTTATCCTGGAACTTCTTCTTCATATTCTCTTTTACAATTTCAGGATTTTCTCTCAAAAATTTCATATCTAGCATGTTTTTTTCCTCCAAAGAAATAAAAAAGAGGTATTATCCATAAAGGGACGATACCTCGTGTTGCCACCCTTTTTAATTTATGAATAATAAATTCATAAACTATCTCTAAGCGATAACGGGTCTACCGGAATGCATTACTCAATTCATACATTCACTCCAAGGTTGATTTCATATTGTTCTATTGATAACTTCCACCATCTGTTATCTCTCTATAAATAGAAACAATATTACTTATCCTTTTCAACGATTTACTATTTTATATCATTCTTCATCTTTGTTGTCAATGATTTCTTCTTTTGCTTCATCTACAACAGTTTCTTCAGCTGTATTTTCTATAACTGGAACTTCGTCTTCAATTTCTTCTTTTTCAACGATTGCAACCTTAGCTACAGATTCTTCATCACCAACATTAATTAACTTAACACCTTGCGTATTTCTACTATAAATACCAATCTTATCAACAGCAATACGTATGATAATTCCAGTGTTTGTCACAATCATCGCATCTTCTTCACCAGTTACTGCACGAACAGATACAAGTTCTCCTGTTTTTGGAGTAATATTGATAGTCTTAACACCTTTTGCTCCACGTGTTGTTAATCGATATTCATCAATTGGTGTTCTCTTACCATATCCATTCTCACTAACAGATAATAAGTATGATCCATCTCTTGATGTCGCAATACCAACAACGATAGCACCATCTACATTAAATCCTTTAACTCCACTAGCTGTTCTTCCCATTGGACGAACACCATCTTCATGGAATCTTACGGCTTTACCATTTGAACCAGCAATGATAATTTCATCATCACCAGTAGTTTCTTTCACACCTACTAATTCATCATCTTCACGAAGTGTAATTGCAATTTTTCCATTTTGACGAATAGAATCAAATTCTGAAGATGCAACACGTTTTACTAAACCATTTTTAGTAACGAACATCAAATATTCTGATTCACTCTCTTGTTTAACAGGAACAAGTGCTTTTACTTTCTCTTCTTTATCCAAATTCAATAGATTGACTACTGGAAGTCCCTTCGCTGTTCTTGAAGCATTTGGAATTCTATATCCCTTAATACGATATACTTTACCAACATTCGTAAACAACAATAAGAAATCATGTGTAGACATTGGAACGAGCATTTCTACGATATCATCCTCGTTTGTTGTCATTCCCTTGATTCCTCTACCTCCACGGTTTTGTGTACGATAAGTATCTGTAGGGATACGTTTAATATAACCATTTGTTGTCATAGTAATAACGATATCTTCTACTGGTATTAAATCTTCATCATCCATACCAAAATCAGCTTCACTAATTTCCGTACGTCTTTCATCACCAAATCTATTTTTCACTTCGCTTAATTCATCACGAATAATTTGTAGAACTCGATCATGATTAGCTAGAATATCTCTTAAATCAAGGATAAGCGTCATTAACTCATTATACTCATTCTCAATTTTGTCTCTCTCTAATCCAGTTAATCGACGCAATCTCATTTCTAGAATTGCATTTGCCTGAATTTCAGATAACTTATACTCTTCCATTAAACGTGATTTAGCGATTGCATCAGTTTCACTAGAACGAATAATATGAATAATTTCATCAATGTGATCTAACGCAATACGTAAACCTTCTAATATATGAGCACGATCTTCTGCTTTTTTTAGTTCAAACTTTGTTCTTCTTACTGTTACTTCAATTTGATGATCAATGTAATATTGAAGCATCTCTTTCAATCCCATTTGTTTTGGTGCACGGTCATGCAAGGCAAGCATATTTACACCAAATGAAGTTTGAAGAGATGTCATTCTAAATAATTGATTTAAGATAACATCTACTTGAACATCTTTTCTTAATTCAATTACAATACGAATTCCTTCGCGATTAGATTCATCATTTAGGTATGTAATACCATCGATTTGTTTATCTCTTACTAAATCTGCAATCTTAGTAATAAGGTTTGCTTTATTTACTTGATATGGAACTTCAGTAACAACAATTCTAGTCTTACCATTATCCATTTCTTCTATATGATGTTTACATCTTATAAGTACAGATCCACGTCCTGTTTCAAATGCTTGACGTATACCAGATCTACCTAAAATGATACCACCTGTTGGAAAGTCTGGACCCATAATATAGTTTTCCATCAATTCCATAATAGAAATTTCGGGATTATCCATTACCGCAAGTGCAGCATCAATTGTCTCTGATAAATTATGTGGAGGAATGTTTGTTGCCATACCAACCGCAATACCCACAGAACCATTCACTAAAAGATTTGGAAAACGAGATGGCATTACTGCTGGCTCACGTTCTTCACCATCATAGTTATCAATAAAATCAACAGTATCTTTATTAATATCTTTGATCATTTCCATGGCAATTTTACTCATACGTGCTTCCGTATAACGCATAGCCGCAGCTCCATCACCATCCATAGAACCAAAGTTTCCATGACCTTGAACTAACATATAACGATAACTAAAATCTTGTGCCATACGAACCATGGCATCATATACAGCTGTATCCCCATGAGGGTGATACTTACCAATAACTTCTCCGACGATACGTGCGGATTTTTTGAACGGCTTACTAGCAACAATACCTAATTCGTTCATTGCATGTAGAATACGTCTATGAACTGGTTTCAATCCATCACGTACATCAGGTAAAGCACGTTCTACAATTACTGACATAGAATAATCAAGGAATGATGTTTTCATTTCCTTAGAAATATCTACTTGAATCAACTTATCTCTATTGATATCCATTTTGAAAACACCTCTCTCTTAAACATCCAATGTTGCATATTTTGCATTTTCTTGTATAAAATCTCTTCTTGGTTCTACTTCTTCACCCATTAACATTTCAAATATAGAATCCGCTTCTAAAGCATCTTCAATATTTACTTGTTTTAATGTTCTAAACGCTGGGTCCATGGTTGTCTCCCATAACTGCTCAGGATTCATTTCCCCAAGACCTTTATAACGCTGTACATTCACGTTATCACCCATTTCAGAGCGCACACGTTCCATTTCTTCTTCTTTATATACATATTCTATACGATTACCTTTTGCTACCTTAAACAAAGGTGGCATAGCGATATATACATATCCACCTTCAATGATAGGTCTCAAATAACGATAGAAGAAGGTTAACATCAATGTACAGATATGAGCACCATCGACATCGGCATCGGTCATGATTACAATTTTATGATAACGTAACTTACTAACATCCATTTCATCACCAATACCACAACCAAATGCAGTAATCATAGAACGTATTTCATTATTTTCAAAAATTCTTTGTAATCTTGCTTTTTCAACATTTAAGATTTTTCCGCGTAATGGCAATATCGCTTGAAACTTAGAATTTCTTCCTTGTTTTGCACTACCACCGGCAGAATCCCCTTCGACAATATAAATTTCGCATTCACTTGCGTCTTTTGAAGAACAGTCTGCTAATTTACCTGGCAACGATGTTATTTCAAGAGCACTCTTACGTCTAGTAAGTTCACGTGCTTTTTTCGCAGCCATACGAGCTTTACTTGCTATAATTGCTTTATCAACAATAATCTTTGCTGTATTTGGATTTTCCATGAAGAAACGTTCCAATTGATCTCCTAAGATTCCAGATACAATTCTACGAACTTCAGAATTTCCTAATTTTGTTTTTGTTTGTCCTTCATATTGAGGATCTGGATGTTTTACAGAAATGATTGCTGTCAATCCTTCTCTTACATCATCTCCAGCTAGAGTTTCATCTTTTTTAATCATATTTTGCTCTCTAGCATATGAATTAATAATTCTAGTTAATGCAAGACGGAATCCATCTTCATGTGTTCCACCTTCCATCGTATTAATATTATTACAGAAAGAATAAATGTTAGGAATATATCCATCATTATATTGCATCGCTATTTCTGTTAAAATACCATCTTCCAATCCCTCTACATAAACAACTTCCTCATGTAAAGAAGATTTATTTTTATTAAGATATTCTACATATTGACGGATACCACCATCATATTTGTAATCTATTCTTCTTGGCTTTTCTTCTCTTTCATCAATCAATACAAGACGAATTCCCTTATTTAAGAATGCAAGTTGGCGAATACGAGTATTTAATGTATCAAAATCATATACTTGAGTTTCCGTAAAGATTGTAGAATCAGCTTTAAACCTTACCATAGAACCATGTGTGTCACTACTATCTACAACTTTTAAAGAATCAACAGCATTTCCACCATTTTCAAAGCGTAAAAAATACTTCTTACCATCTTGATTAACATATACTTCTAACCATTCTGATAAAGCGTTTACAACACTGGCACCTACACCATGCAAACCACCAGAAACTTTATATGCTCCTCCACCAAATTTACCACCTGCATGAAGAACAGTAAAGATAGTTTCAACACCAGAAATACCAGTCTTTTCAACGATACCTACAGGCATCCCACGACCGTTATCCTCAACACGAATAATATTATCTTTTTCAATTGCAATTTCAATATCTGTAGCAAATCCAGCAAGTGCCTCATCTATTGAATTATCTACAATTTCCCATACTAAGTGATGAAGCCCTCTTTCGCTCGTAGATCCTATATACATACCTGGTCTTTTACGTACGGCTTCTAATCCCTCTAATACCTGAATGTCATCTGCAGTATAAGAGTGGTCCACTTTATTTTCCATCTCTTCTATCGCCTTCATCTGTTTTTCATCCATTGGCAAATCCTCCTTACATTTCCTTTATAATTCCATCTTCCACATTCCATATTGACACTTTTCTATCAGTATCGATATTTACAAATTCTTCTATATCCGTAGTAGATATAAATATTTGTACAACCTGTGGAAGAGAATATAACAGTTCTTTTCTTCTATAAGAATCTAATTCAGAAAATACATCATCTAATAATAATACTGGATATTCTCCAATAATATCTTTTATCATATAAATCATACCAATCTTCAAAGCTAACAAGATGCTCCTTTTTTGCCCCTGTGAGGCATACGTAGCAACTTCTTTATCATTCATCTTAAATACATAATCTTCTTTGTGTATTCCAACCGTCGTTTGTTTTAAAAACATATCACGATCCAATGACTTTTTATATTTTTCTTTCAATTCATTCTTCCATAACTCTTCATCTTCATAAAAAGGAACACAACTTTCATACTGTACAGATATTTTTGTATGATCACTTGATAACCTTTCATAAAATGTTTGAGATTTTTCAACCAATTGTTGAAGGAAGAAATATCGTTGTTTCATTACAATGATTTGAGATTCCACTATCTGATCTGTTAGAACATCAAGATATTCTCTATTTACAGTTTCACTTTTTAAACATGCATTACGCTCTTTTAAGAGCTTTTGAGCAATAAACAAAGTATTCATATACTTCTTACTTACTTTACTCAATTCCATATCTATAAAGCGTCTTCTGACTCTTGGAGAGGCATTAAATAATGTCATATCATCTGGACAAAACATAACTGCGTTAAATTCCCCAATAAAATCACTTACTCTATTCACAGGATTCTTAAACAAAAACAAATTTTTACCTTTATCATTTACAGTTATTTGCAATTCCTTTTTCCTACCTTGTTTTTCAATGGTAGCCCTCAAAAAGAAAGCATCACAACCTTCTTTTATCAAGTCTTCATCATCATTGGTACGATGAGATCGAGTTGTCGATAAATAAAGGATAGATTCTAAAATATTTGTTTTTCCTTGAGCATTCTTTCCAGATAAAATATGAATTCCCTCTTGGAAAGATAAATCAAGATTCTCATAATTACGATAATTATGTAATCTGATATTTTTTAATATCATGAAATCTTAATCGAAGTTCCTTCTATCACGAGTTCATCCCCTTTATAGAGTTTCCGTCCTCTGCGATCTTCAGGCTCTCCATTCACATTAATACTCATTGATTTAACAGCAAATTTTGCTTCTCCACCACTTTGAATAAAGTCTGCTTTTTTTAGCAATTGCCCTAATGTTATGTATTCTCCAGTTATCTTTATATTCATAGAAAAACCTCTTTCATATACTTTTCTATTATATCATAAATTCTACCTTTTTTATAGTTTTTTAGTGTCTTATTTCCCTTTTTTTCGACCTTATTTTACTTTATTTTTTACAATTCAAAATGTAAATTTTATATTTTATTTTATGTGAATAAAAAATAAAAACATCCTCTAGTAAAGTAGTTAGGTTTATTGCTTTGTTAAGTGCTATAAACAACCACACATTTGGATGTAATTATATATATTATTCTGTTGGATATAGTATCAATGGTATTTCAATTTCTTCATTACTCATACCAGCATGATTACCTTTTAGTTTTAAATCTTTATCATACTCAATTTGAATATTATGAAAAGCACATGCTACAAAATCACCTATTAAAGAATCAAACTTATCATTCTTTTCACCTATACCAAATAAATTATTTTTATATACTTCCTCTTTTGATAATAAATAAAAGTCTTTTCCAAAATACTTTATAAATAATTTTTCAAATAATTTTTTCTTATCTTCTTTTATAAAAAAGTTAATCGTCCTTGGTTCAAAAGAAGGAAGTACCCTTAGACAATCTATGATATCAGGATAATCAATCAAAAACTTACATTCTACATCAATATGACCGTGATCCGCTATGATCATCAATCCCGTTCCTTCTTCTAAATCTTGCATTGTATTTTCTAATATTTTATCAAATCTATTTAACATTTTTATACTCTCGTTATGTGATGCTCCATAATCATGCATAAAGGAATCATATTCATCCCAATATGCATATATAAATTTATTATTTTTATGCTTACTCTCTTGTACAATTCTATTACATAAATCTTGAAAATCAACTGCTCCATTTTTTCTCCAGGATGGAAATATAGAATCTGCTTTTATTCCTTTTTTATTACATTCATCAATCATAGTAGATATAGGAAATGATTCATAAGAAAAATTTCTTTTTATTGTTTTAGTATTATCATAAAAATCTTTATTAGAAAACATCTGTACATGAAAATCATATTTAGATATATATTGTTGCCAACCAAGCCAACCTGTACTACAAGGCATTCTTCCTGTTAATATCGCTGTCGTTGCCGCTACAGTTGTAGGAGGATAAACTGTATCAATTTTTTTTAATCTATGTGTGTTTAGAAAACCATTTTCATCACAATATTCATGTATTTGGTAATCTCCCATGCCATCTATCAATAATACTATAATTTGATCAAATTTATGTTGATCAATCCAATTTTCTATGTCATTATCAAAATTATGATATGTAGTAATACCATAATTTTTTCTAATTGTATTCATCACTTGCACAATACTATGCTCATAATTAGGAATTCTCATATTATTCTCCATTCAAAAAAAAGCGAAACTTAATTCGCTTTATGCATATGTTCTTACTGGTAAAACTAATTGTAAAATTTTATCATCATCCAAAGATGTAATAATAAATGGTTTCATTTCACCACATAAGCTAAATTTTACTAAATTTCCATTAATTGCCTTAATTGCTTCAAATACATAACGTCCATTGCAGCTTATTTCAAGAGAATTTCCTTTAAATTCAGCACTATTTAATACTTCTGTAGAAGATCCAACTTCAACAGATTTACTTGATAATACACATTCATTTTCACTTAATGTAAATTTAATGACACTTACACCATCATTTTTAATGAAACTAGCACGATCGATTGCACTTAATAAATCTCTTGAATCTATAGTTAATTCATAATCAAACTGTAAAGGAATTAAACGATTCGTTTCAGGATATGCTCCATCAATTAATCTCGTTTGGATAATCGTATCATGTATAATAAACTGCGCTTTTTTATCATTTACAGCAATTTCTACATTACCTTCTCCTTCTAAAGTTTTCACAACTTCCTGTAAAGATTTAGAAGGTATAGTAATATTAAAATTTAAACTTTCGTTAATCATAATAGATTTTTTTGCTAAACGGTAAGAATCGGTTGCTACACAATGAAGTTCATTTCCTTCGCAATGAAAATTAACACCTGTTAATACAGGTCTTGTTTCTTTATCACTTGTCGCAAAACTAGTTTGTGTAATTACTTTTTTTAGATTTTCTTCAGATATTGTAAAAATTTCTTTTGGTTTTGAAAAATCAATAGAAGGATATTCATTTGATTTCATACCATTAATTCTAAATTCTGCAGTATTACCTGAAATTTTAGATAAAGAACCATCCATCATTTCAAATTCAATTTCTTCTGCATCTGTTTTACGAACAATCTCAAGTATATATTTTGCTTCAATAACAATAGATCCCATATCTCTAATTTCTAATACACAATCATCTGACTTCTTTAATGTAGTTTGAATAGATACATCGGAATCACTTCCTGTTAATACAAGGCTATTCTCATTTGCATCAATCTTAATCCCTGAAAAAGCAGGTAAAGGTGAGAATGTTGAAATAGCTCTAGAAGCTACTGATAAAGCGTTATAGAAATTCTTTTTAGATACTTTGAAATACATGGATAAAACCCCTTTCTTTTATATTTATTTAAAATAAATAATAATAAGTATGTGGAAAATGTGGAAAACTCATGAAACTCCTTTATTCATACATATATTTTAACAATTTTTAGTGTGTATGAAAAGTGGAAAGATGTTGAAAACTTATTTTATTCCTAAATTGTTTTCAATTTGGAAGAGTGCTTGTTGGAAGATTTCTTTGTCTTTTAGAAACTTTACCATTTTTTCATAAGAGGACATTACAGTGGAATGATCTCGATTACCAAACTCTAATCCAATCTTTGCAAAAGGCATATCTAAATGCTTTCTACATAAATAAATAGCAATATGTCGTGCATTTGCGATGTTTTGTGTTCTAGACTTAGATTCAATCTGTGTTTTTGTAAGTCCATAAAATTCGCAAACCTCTTTTTTTATTCGTTTTACGGTAAGCTCATCATCTCGTTGTATTAACGGATTTTCTTTGAATATTTCTCTCGCAAACTTTAAATCTATTTTTTCTGGATTATATAATATTGATTTGAAGAATAATTCATTTAATGCTCCTTCTAATTTACGAACATCTTTAGAAAATCTTGTTGCTATGTAATCTAAAACATCATCTTCTATTAGAATATCATCTTCTCTACCTTCCATCTTTTTTTGAAGGATAGCTTTTGAAGTCTCAAATTCAGGAGAACCTATAGAAACAGATAAACCACTACTAAATCTTGATATTAATCGGTTTTCTATACCTTTTAATTCAGATGGATGAATATCACTGGTAATGACAATTTGTTTATTATCATTGATCAATTTGTTATACATGTTAAAGAATAATTCTTGTGAAGTACTCTGTTTAAGCCTTTGTATATCATCTATTAATAGAAAATCTACGGAACAAATTTTTTCTTTCACTTCTTCAACCGTCTTATTTTTCATAGCTTCAATTAATAAAGTTACAAAATCCTCACTATAAATATATAAGACTTTATCATCAGGACGGTTCTGTTTAATATAATTTCCAATTGCATGTAACAAATGGGTTTTACCTAAGCCGGAATTACCAAATATAAACAAAGGATTATTAAATTTACCAGGATAATAACATGTGGATAAAGCTGCTGCATGAGCTTCTCTATTATTCTTACCTACTACATAACTATCGAATGTATAATCATCTTTAATTTTATCTTCAAATAATAAATCATTTCTTCTATTCACAGCCATTGTGGTTTGTATCATATCCACTTCACTGTTTAATAAGATTTGACAATCCACTTGATGATCCAGTACAGATGATAATTTTTCCTTTATGATATCGATAGAATCCATCATAATTTGTTTATTTATCTTATATGGGACGATAATAATTGCTAAATCATCTTTTATATCATATAAATGAGAATCTTCCTTAAACCACGCATTAAAAACTGCGTCATCGAAGTGAGCACTTTCATTAATTAATGTTAATGTTCTTTGCCAAATTTGATCTAATTGTAATGCTGCATAATTGGACATATCTAAACTCCTTAGTTGCAAGTTATATTTTACTATAAATTGTGGAAAATTTCTATGTGAAAAATAAATAGGATGACTTTTCCACCATGAAAATATGAATGTAAGCGTTAATTCTACTATAATAATAAAGTTTTCCACATCTTTTGTGTTGAAAATGATAGGTGTTTTCCACAGACTACTTTTTCCATATGTGGAAAAGTAGAAAACATAAATATTATAGAGATGTTTTAAACAATAATAAAACCTTAAATATATGATAAATAAAGGATTATAATAGGTTTTCAACGCTTTCAACAGTCGGTGGAAAACTATATGATTTTGGGTGTGGAAAAACGGTGGAAAGTTGCAATCCAACTAAATAAGTATGAATTTGTGGAAAGATTTGTCACAAATTTTAAATAAATACTATAAAATATGCATACTTTTCCACAATTCCGCTATAAATTGTTGAAAACTTTATGAATTTTCATATATTATAAAGATAGAAAGAAATAAAGTGTGACTAATTTTGAATATAGATAAACTCGTTATGTCAACCGTTTTTGAAAATGTCTCAAAAATAGTTAAACATTAGTACAGTCATTGCGATGCTTCATCGTTAGTAAATAATTTTGAAACGAAGCATGTTTCCATGGATGACTCATCGGTGGAA